>CAZPMM010000346.1:0-3131 GCA_964587405.1 uncultured Rikenellaceae bacterium | reverse complement strand
CCGCGACAAGTTCATCGGGAAAGCAATATTTGCAGTTCCCCTGGTGCAGATGCTCATACTGGTACCTGCAATCACATTTGAGATAAAGAATGTAAACCTGTGTATCATTGATAAGGACATGACAGCCGATTCCCGCCGGCTGACAAGTCAGATTGAAGGTTCCACCTTCTTCAGGATCAGGTATTCAACATTTTCGGAAATGGAAGCTAACAGCCTGCTTCACAAAAATAAATGCGATATGGTACTTCAGATACCTTCAGGTTTCGGGAAGGAAACAGGAAATGGAAGGCCTTCAACCATTCTTGCATCGGTCAATGCTATCAATGCAACAACTGCACAGCTTGCATGGGCATATCTTAATGGCGTAATACGCGACTACAATATGAATATTATGATAGAAAAAGCCGGAGGGATAACAATGGCAAGAGTTGTTCCGGGAATAAATCTTACAAACAGATACTGGTACAATGAGATGCTGAATTACAGTTTTTATATGCTTCCGGGTATTCTTGCAATACTTGTAACTGCAATAGGATTTATTCTTGCAGGATTGAATCTTGTGAGGGAGAAGGAAATGGGTACAATTGAACAGATAAATGTTACACCGATCAGAAAATATCAGTTCATTACTGCCAAAATGGTTCCGTTCATCATAATAGGCCTTTTTGACTTGGTTCTGGGTCTTATTCTCGGCCGGATAATTTTCAGAATTCCTTTTGAGGGAAGTGTCGGACTTTTCTTTCTGGGAGCGGCTATTTTCCTTGTCGGAGTACTCGGACTTGCCCTATTACTATCAACTTTCTCTTCCACCCAGCAACAATTTATGTTCGTTGCTTTCTTCTTCATGATAATATTCATTCTTATGAGCGGTATATTCACTCCTTTTGAAAGTATGCCGCTATGGGCTCAGAAATTTGACCTTGTCAATCCGATGGCTTACCTGATAAAGATAAACCGTATGATCATGCTTAAAGGATCAACTTTCCAGGATATAAGCAGGGATATATATTCAATGGCAGCCATAGGAATAATATTCACTGCTTTTGCAGTAAGAAAATACAGGAAAACAGCATGATACTACTTGATCAGTCTTCCCTTAACAGTAATCACTTAAATGAAACGGTAGCTGAAACGGGCCAGTGATCCGATATAAAAATACCGTTTTCTTTTTTTATAATGGTTTTATGTTCAAGCACCCGCATCCCATCACGCACTAAGACATAATCAATCCTTCCTGCGCCGGGTTTGTCCTTAAATGCATTAAATGTATATACAGGTCCCTGAGGACTTTGTTCAGATATTTCATATGAATCTCTTAAAAGAGGTATACTTTCAAATGGTCCGGTGAGTATTGAGTATCCTTCATCAGATGGAAACATGTTCAGATCGCCAGTTATTATGATAGGAAATTTTGAAGCAATACTGTCAGCCCTTACAAGAAGCAGTCTGGCACTTTTTTTCCTTGCAGAATCAGAATCATGTGCAAAATGAGTATTAAAAAAGAAAAAATGACGCCTGCTACTCTTATCAGCAAGTTCAACCCATGTTACAATCCTTGGTAATCCCGCCCCCCATGCCATGGATCCCGCTGTTTCAGGTCTTTCGGAAAGCCAGAAAGTCTTTGTTCTGATAAGTTCAAACCTCTCCTTCCTGTAAAAAACAGGATTCATTTCACCCGCTTTTAAACCGTCTGTCCTTCCAACTGCCACTGATCCATAGTCCCTGAGCGCCGAATCAAGAACCTGGTATTGCTGATAAAGTACCTCCTGCATTCCTATAAGATCGGGCTTTTCACTATTAAGTAAATTACAAACAAGGGGTATCCTGTTGGGCCAGGCATTCTCACCATCCCGCGGATTGTCATACCTTATATTGAAAGTCATAACAGTCAGCGATTTCTTGTCAGATTCCCGCGAACAACCCAGAATCAAGAACTGAGATATTAATGCTGATAAAAAAATAATTTTCTTCATCTCTCCCGAATTTTCTTTCAAAGATAGGATACTTAAACAATTCAAGCAATCTTATCAATTAAGCAATCAAGCAATATTTAATATATTTGCTGATGTCACAAAAAGCTTTTTGATACTTTGTGCCTCCATGTCCTGATTGCAGACAAAATCTTTAAAGACACTATTGGCAGGAAGTATCAGGAAGGAATGATATAATTCTTCATTTAAATATCAATGCCTGATATAATAAGATTATTGCCCGACTCTGTGGCTAATCAGATTGCTGCCGGGGAAGTTATTCAGAGGCCTGCTTCGGTTGTCAAGGAACTGATGGAAAATTCGGTAGATGCCGGTGCAGATAATATCAATGTAATTATCAGGGATTCGGGAAAGACGCTTATCCGCATAACGGATGATGGTATAGGCATGTCGGAAACTGATGCAAGGCTCTCATTTGAAAGACATGCCACATCAAAGATATCTTCTGCAAATGATCTTTTTGCGATCAGCACAAAAGGTTTCAGGGGAGAAGCACTTGCATCAATAGCTGCTGTGTCTATGGTGGAACTGAAAACAAGGAAAGAGGATGATGAAACAGGAACACTGATCGCGATAAACGGATCGAAGGTTGAAACACAGGAACCATGCAGTTGCCCGAAAGGATCAAGTTTTTCTGTAAGAAACCTTTTCTATAATATACCTGCCAGAAGAAAATTCCTGAAATCCGATAATACTGAAATGAGAAATATCATAATTGAATTTCAAAAGGTAGTATTGGCTCATCCATTGATAAAATTCTCGCTTATTAATAATGACAGTGAAATATACAACCTGCTTCCCGGCAATTACAGACAGAGAATAATAGGTGTATTTGGCAAACAGATCAATCAGGAACTAATCACACTAGAAACAAATACAAGCATAGTATCAATAAAAGGTTTTCTGGGAAAACCCGAACATGCAAAACGCAGGTATGGTGAACAATTTTTCTTCGTCAATAACCGCTTTATGAAACATCCTTATTTCCATAAAGCAGTAACTGAAGCTTATAACAAAATACTTCCTGCCGAGGCAATCCCCTCATATTTCATTTTTATGGAAACTGATCCGGGGACTATTGATATTAATATCCATCCTACAAAAACTGAAATCAAGTTTGAAGATGAACGTGCTATCTGG
>CAZPMM010000345.1:0-3143 GCA_964587405.1 uncultured Rikenellaceae bacterium | reverse complement strand
TCCGCCAATAGCACCTGCACCAATCACAAGAAATGACAGATTATCTTTTTGCATATTAATATAAATATTTTAAATTAAAGTCTTGCCTGCGGAGATATATCCTGTCCGGCAAATTCACCCCTAAGATACTTATAATAACCGGTAATCCCAATCATTGCTGCATTATCGGTGGTAAGGCTTATGTCGGGGAGAAAGAGGTGCCAGTTTCTTTTACCAGCTTCTTTTACAGCCTCATTTCTAAGACCTGAATTTGCAGAAACACCTCCGGCGATTCCAATTTCGGTTATACCTGTAGACAATGATGCCTTAATAAGTTTATCCATAAGGATTTTTACGATAGTATGCTGGAGGGATGCACATAGATCCGCTTTGTTATTCAGGATAAAATCTTTATCCTCTTTAAGTCTGTCACGCAGAAAATAGAGAAAGTTTGTCTTTAGTCCGCTAAAGCTGAAATCAAGTCCGGGAACCGAAGGTTTAGAAAAGACAAATGTATTCTTATCACCTTCTGAAGCCAGCCTGTCGATTACCGGTCCGGCCGGATAGGGTAAATCCATCATTTTCCCGCTTTTATCAAATGCCTCACCGGCCGCATCATCAATCGTATTTCCAAGGGTTTCCATTTCGAAATGGCTTTTCAGGAGGATAATACTTGTATGACCGCCTGAAACAAGAAGACATAAAAAAGGAAAAGTCGGGACGGGTGATGTTTCTTCCTTCTTTTTTATAAAATGGACAAGCACATGTGCCTGCAGATGATTTACCTCAATTAGAGGTATATTAAGGGCAAGAGCTAATCCTTTTGAAAATGAAGTTCCCACAAGAAGTGAACCAAGAAGACCCGGCCCCCTCGTAAATGCGAGGGCATTAATCTCACCTATGCCAACTCCGGCACGCTTCAGCGCCTGGTCAACAACAGGAACAATGTTTACCTGATGAGCTCTTGAAGCCAGTTCAGGTACAACTCCACCATAGGAGCGGTGTACCTCCTGGCCGGCTATAAGATTCGACAATATATATCCATCCCTTATGACAGCCGCTGAAGTATCATCGCATGATGATTCTATCGCAAGTATTGTAATGCTCATCAATAATCAGACAGGGAAAACCGTCACCTTAATATTTTTTAAATTAATATCTCAAAATTACTCACCTGCCCAGTTACGGATAATTATCCTGTCCTGGTAACATCTTACTTCAAGTTTCTGTTTAGCTTTCCATTTCAGTTTGCGAATATACTCCATCGGAATCGTTACGGCATAGCTTGTACCGCCTGAAATCCTTGTAAGGTTTCTGATGTGGTTCTCTTCATTCTTCCTGCGCGTCATAATAAAGATGTTTAATCCTGAATAATATGTATTAAAAAACGTATTAAGATACGTATTTTTAATACGTAGATACAACAGTAATGACAAAAAATTTTATAAATAAATCTGAATTGTGCATGTTCAGGGATATGGTATAAATTACGGTACAATCTTTGCTTCATTTTATTCAGGATAATAGATTTTCTGGTACTCTTTACTATCTTTATGCAATAAATTGCTGGCTTACTTTATTTTAAATAATCCGGTACAAACCGATGCTGAAAGTTGTAAAAAAATCGATAAAGTATATACTGATTTTCCTAGGGATTATCATTATGACCCCCATGATACTTTATCCGGTTCTGAAGCATCCGGACATACAGACCTTGCTTATAAAACGTATCACCAGGCATCTTTCTCAGGAGTTCAAATCGACGATCTCTGTAAGAAAAACGGAACTGAAATACTTCAACAGGATCAGCATGGATGATATTCTGATAAAAGACAGGAATGATGATACACTTGTATATGCCAAAAATTTTTCAGCAACCATAAGAAAAATAAATACGGAAAAAAATGAATATGTACTGGGCAGGGTGATATTTCTGAATCCGGTATTCTCGCTGATAACAGACACAACAGGAAGCCTCAATCTGAACTGGTATCTTGACCTGCTTAAGAAGGGAGGAAAAGAACCGTCAGTTACTCAGCCAACCGTAAAGATAAACCATGCTGATATCCGGAATGGTTCGTTCTCTCTTATAAACCTTACTGCTGATAAAGAAAGTAAAACCATGGATTTCAATAATCTTCATATATCTGATGTTAATGGGATAATTGAAGATTTTATTATAATGAAGGATACAACATCATTCAGCATATATAATCTTTCCTTCCATGAATCCGGAGGCTTCAATGTCCGGAAAATGAACAGTGAATTCGCAGTTGCAGATAAGAACATACTGTTCAGATCGTCATTCATCAACTCCGACAGCAGTATCCTGAACATTCCCCTGGTGGGGCTGAAGCCTGATTCAACCGGATCTTTCGAAAATTTCATTGAAAATGTACGTCTGGATATAAGACTTGACAGATCACTTGTTTCCACTTCTGATCTCAAGCATTTTCTTGCGCCGCTTGACGGGATACATGAATCAGTCAATATCTCAGGCAGGGTGTTTGGAACAGTTGCAGAACTGAGAGGCCGCGATATTTTAATTAACTTCAGGAACAATACCAGGCTTGATTTTGATTTTGACCTGTCGGGTCTTCCCGACATAGAAAACTCATTTATTTATCTGGGTGTTCATCAGCTCAATTCATGTGCAGGCGACATAAAGGCACTAAATGTTCCCGGAAAAAGACCATTCAGACTGCCGGAGTATTTCGATAAAATGGGAACAATATCCTTTAACGGAAGCTTTACGGGATTTCCGACGGATTTTGTTGCATACGGGAAACTTGAATCGGATGCAGGTAACTTAAGTACAGATATATCACTGAGACCCGAAGGAAAGAACAAGTTCAAGATAAATGGTCTGGTTACAGGTAACAGCATTTCCCTGGGAGAAATCACTGATAACACAGAACTTCTTGGTGATATGAGTATTAAAGCCGATGTGGACATGTACGCATATTCCCTTAATAAGTTTTCAGGAGAAATAAACGGACTGATTGACAGTGTTGAAATAAACCATTATAAATACCGTAATATTTCTCTGAACGGAGTAATCAAAGATAAGACCTGGGATGGCAGTATAAAAGTTGCAGATGACAACATTAAAATGGATATGCTTGGCATGCTGAATTTCAGCAGTGAACTTCCCGAATTCGATT
>CAZPMM010000344.1:0-3148 GCA_964587405.1 uncultured Rikenellaceae bacterium | reverse complement strand
CTGCCCGTTGAAACGATACCGACAGATCAGACATCATCTGCGCCGCCTGCTGATGATATATATGAGCCGATTAAATATAAAATAATTTATGTAATTAATCACCAGTCAACTAAAATACAATTGTAAAGAACTGAGCTTGATTCGTTTGTTGCCGAACATGGTGCACGTATGACAGCCATGCACAAGGCTACCGATAATGCCACAGAAATCATCCGCGACCTGACCCTGCAGTATAACAAGGCAAGACAGGCTGCGATTACCAGTCAGATACTTGAAGTAGTAAGCGGCGCAGAAGCGCTAAAAGGTTAAGTTTACAATTCTTTCCGGGAAATGTACAATTATTCTGAACTAAAAGAATTGGTCGACAGGGCTTTGATGAATCTTTCGTATAATATGGAAGCCTCAAGGCTGATCGATCCTGTCAAATATATTCTGTCAATAGGAGGTAAAAGACTTCGTCCTGTTATGACTCTTATGGCTTGTAACATGTTTTCCGACAGAATAAGCGATGCTGTTCTTCCTGCAGCAGGAATTGAGGTTTTCCATAACTTCACCCTTGTTCATGATGACATTATGGATCAGGCATCACTCAGGAGAGGACTTCCGACGATACACCAGAAATGGAGTGTAAATCAGGCAATTCTCTCAGGAGATGTAATGGCATTTGTTGCAAATGATTGTTTTTTTCAGATACTTCCGGATATCCTTCTGAAAGTATTGAAAATCTTCAACAAAACTGCAATTGAAGTTTGTGTGGGACAGCAGCTCGATTTGGATTATGAGAAAGCTGTAATTGTATCACAGAATGAATATCTGAGAATGATAGAGCTAAAAACGGCAGTGCTGATTGCCGCTTCTATGAAAATAGGAGCTATTATTGGTGGCAGTGACGATAAAGATGCCGATCTGCTTTATGAATTCGGCAAAAACCTTGGACTTGCATTTCAGATACAGGACGATATACTGGACGTGTGGGGAGATTCAAAGATATTCGGAAAAAAATCCGGTGGTGATATTATTGCAAATAAAAAAACTCTTCTCCTGATCAAGGCAATGGAAAAAGCTTCCGTTATACAAAGAAAAGCCCTGCAGGATCTTTTCGGGAATACTGAAAATGATTCCGAAACCAAGATCAGGAAAGTCATTGAAATATATGATGAACTGGATGTCAGAAATGTAACTGAAACTCTTGCCCGTGAATATATAAACAAAGCATTTGATTTATTCCGTAAAGTATCTGTCGATGATAAGAGAAAACAGGAAATGATGAACCTTACAAACTTTCTGACAGGACGGGAATATTGATTCAAATATATTAATGATTACTTTTTTTAAACCATTCCGGATTTATTAATATCCCGGCATTCACCATAATCTGGTCATATTTGCTTATTATATATTTGATTTCACCGAAAAGATCGAGATTTTCTGTAATGTTAAAACGTACACCGGCTCCGGTATTGAGACCTAATGCATTATCACTCTCCCTGAAGTTGTCAGATTCGCTATACTTTTCCTTTTTCCAGGCAAGCAATATGTCAAGTCCTGCTATTCCATACAGATCAAAATTCCCTGAAGAGAGAAATACATAATGACCGTTAATATCAACCATCATGGACGAAACTGTGATTTCCCGGCTGATCACTTCAGTGATATTCGGATAAAATATTGTAAATGATGGAGATATGCTTATTTGCGGAGTAATTTCGTAAACACCTTTCAATGAGACAGCTATTTTACCGCTTTTATTGTAATCATAATCTGCGTTATGAAACTTGAAGCCGGTAGTAAAAGCCAGACCTGTACCTGTTCCGGTAAACTGTGAACTTGCAGTTGTAAGGGCAAAAGCAAGGATTATGAGCAGGATAAATGATTTTTTCATTGTTCTTATTTTTGTATTATCATCCGGAAGCGAATGAAATATTTCGCATACTGGTTTATTGAGGTTGTTCTTTTTTTAATTAATCTTATTGTTTGTATATAAGGAACACAAAGAAATGCAATCAATTATGCACATTAAATTAATAGGTTAAAAATATACATAAATCAGTAACGGTATTTATCAGATTTCCGTTAAATATAAATCATATTATTATAGTTCTGAAAAGTGTTCGTCTTCAAAATTTATTAAATTTGTAATTTCCGTAAAACAATTAAAAATCATAATAAAGATATGTCACAAAATACCGGGAAAATCAGCCAGATCATCGGAGCAGTGGTTGATGTAACTTTTGATAAGCAGGGTTCTAAGATACCTGACATTTATGATGCACTTGAGATAAAAAGAGATGACGGGACAAAGCTTGTGGTGGAATGTCAGCAGCATATTGGAGAGAATACAGTCAGGGCCATTGCAATGGATTCGACGGATGGTTTACACAGGGGGATGGAAGTGATTGCCACAGGTTCTCCGATAGTAATGCCGATTGGAGAACAGATAAGGGGAAGGCTCATGAATGTAACGGGTGATCCTATTGACGGAATAGGTCCGCTTGACAAGAAAGGAGGTTATCCTATTCACCGTAAACCACCTAAATATGATGATCTTTCAACTGAGAAAGAAGTTCTTTACACGGGAATAAAAGTTATAGACCTGATAGAACCTTATTCGAAAGGTGGGAAGATAGGTCTTTTTGGTGGTGCAGGAGTGGGAAAAACTGTTGTGATCCTTGAGCTTATAAATAATATAGCCAAAGCTTATTCAGGTCTTTCTGTTTTTGCAGGAGTAGGGGAAAGGACCAGAGAGGGAAATGACCTTCTGCGTGAAATGATCGAAGCAGGTGTTGTTTCTTATGGAACAGATTTTCTTGAAAATATGAAAGCCGGCGGCTGGGATCTCGAAAAAATCGATCGTAATGCTCTTAAAGAATCAAAACTAGCGCTTGTTTTCGGTCAGATGAATGAACCTCCGGGAGCAAGGGCAAGAGTTGCACTATCGGGATTATCTGTCGCCGAACATTTCAGAGATGGCGATGATAAGAGCGGCGGAAGGGATATTCTGTTTTTTATGGATAATGTCTTCCGTTTCACACAGGCAGGTTCGGAGGTATCTGCATTGCTTGGCCGTATGCCCTCTGCAGTAGGTTATCAGCCTACTCTGGCAACTGAAATGGGAATAATGCAGGAAAGGATCACTTCTACAAAACAT
>CAZPMM010000343.1:0-3153 GCA_964587405.1 uncultured Rikenellaceae bacterium | reverse complement strand
CCCGGAAGAAAAACAGTTGAATTTTTTGATACGATAATGTCGAGGATCACATTGCCGGGATCTATTTTCCTGGCATTAATTGCGATTCTTCCGGCTATTGCCGTGAAAGCGGGTATAACACCGCAATTTGCGCAGTTTTATGGCGGAACATCTCTACTGATCCTTGTGGGAGTTATTCTTGATACTCTTCAGCAAATTGAGAGTCATTTACTTATGAGGCACTATGATGGTCTGATGAAATCAGGCAGGGTTAAGGGGCGGTCGGGTGCTGTTACATCCATATAAATTGTATCTCGTTCTTTGATGTTGTACTATAAAACTGATGAAGAAGTTGGATTGTTGAGAGAAAGCAATTTACTGGTGTCAAAAACACTTGCTGAAGTTGCCAGACACATACAACCCGGAGTTACAACTCTTTATCTTGATAAGATTGCTGAAATCTTTATCCGTGACAATCATGCCATTCCGGCATTCAAGGGATACGGTGGTTTCCCGAAATGCCTTTGTACTTCGGTAAATGAAGAAGTGGTTCATGGAATACCTTCAGATTATGTGCTGAAGGAAGGTGATATCGTTTCGGTTGATTGTGGTGTGATACTGAAAGGCTGGTATGGCGACAGTGCATATACTTTCCCGGTAGGAATAATAAGTGAAGAGCTGAAAAGGCTTCTCGATTACACCCGCGAATCGCTTGAAGAAGGAGTAAAAGCAGCAATTGCAGGTAACCGTGTGGGAGATATTTCATCAGCAGTTCAGACCAAAGCTGAAAGCGGAGGTTATTCGGTAGTGAGGGAACTGGTTGGACACGGACTCGGGAAACGATTGCATGAAGCACCAGAAGTCCCTAATTTCGGAAAAAAGGGGACAGGTCCAAAAATGGGAAAAGGACTTGTTATTTGTATTGAACCTATGATCAATATGGGAAGAAAGGAGACCTATCAGATGAAAGACGGATGGACAATACGGACAGTTGACGGTAAACCTTCGGCACATTTCGAATATGCAGTGGCCATCGACAAAGGTAAACCTAATGTATTGACAACATTTCAGTTTATTGAGGAAGTATTAAATAAAAAGTGATAATATGGCTAAACAACCATCTATTGAACAGGACGGTACAATAATTGAGGCCTTATCCAATGCAATGTTCAGGGTAGAACTGGAAAATGGGCATGTTATTACCGCACATATCTCGGGAAAGATGAGAATGCATTATATAAAAATACTGCCTGGTGATAAAGTTAAAGTGGAAATGTCGCCATATGATCTGACAAAAGGAAGAATTACATTCAGATATAAATAAAACAACTATAAGATAATGAAAGTTAGAGCATCTATCAAGAAACGCAGCGCTGCTTGCAAGATAGTCAGAAGGAAAGGAAGGCTGTATGTTATTAATAAGAAAAATCCCAAGTATAAGCAAAGGCAGGGATAATTTGATTAATTTTGCAAACTATTTAAGAAAACTATATGGCACGTATTATTGGCGTTGATTTACCAAGAAACAAAAGGGGTGAGGTTGGACTTACTTATATTTACGGAGTAGGTCGTAGCACTGCCCGGAAGGTGCTTGATGAAGCAGGAGTGGACAGAAATGCAAAAGTTGAGGAATGGACTGATGAACAAATCAATTCAATCCGCCGGATCCTCAATGAGAATTACAAACTCGAAGGAGAGCTGAGGTCTGAAACACAGATGAATATTAAGCGTCTGATGGATATCGGTTGTTATCGTGGTGTACGTCACAGATTAGGTCTACCGGTAAGAGGTCAGAGCACAAAAAACAATGCCAGAACACGTAAAGGCAGAAAAAAGACTGTTGCAAATAAGAAAAAAGCTACTAAATAGAATATAATATGGCAAAGAAAACAGGAGTATTAAAGAAGAGAATCGTAAAAGTTGAACCATCAGGGGAAGCACATATTCATTCATCATTTAATAATATCATTGTAACCCTTACAAACAATTCGGGGCAGGTTATTTCATGGGCTTCCGCAGGCAAGATGGGCTTCAAAGGTTCGAAGAAAAACACTCCTTATGCAGCACAAATGGCATCGGAAGAATGCAGTAAGGTGGCATTTGATCTGGGTTTAAGAAAAGTAAAGGTCTATGTTAAAGGCCCCGGTTCAGGCCGGGAATCAGCAATTAGATCAATTGCAAATTCAGGTATTGAAATTACCGAAATCATTGATGTTACACCAATGCCTCACAACGGATGTCGTGCTCCGGGTAGAAGAAGAGTTTAATAGATTGAAATTTAGTAACTTATTTGGAAATACATAATTCAAAATGGCAAGATATACAGGCCCAAGATCAAGAGTCGCAAGAAAATTTGGCGAGCCTATTTTCGGTCCCGACAAACACCTGGAGCGTAAAAACTTCCCTCCGGGTCAGCATGGTATTAACAAAAGAAGAAAAAAAACCTCAGAATACGGAATTCAACTGAGGGAGAAACAGAAAGCAAAATATACCTATGGTGTACTTGAACGCCAGTTCCGTAATTCTTTTGAAAAAGCATCCAGGAGCAAGGGTGTGACGGGAGAGGTGCTGCTTCAGCTACTTGAATCCAGACTTGATAATGTGGTCTACCGTCTGGGAATTGCTCCGACAAGAGCATCAGCACGTCAACTGGTTTCTCATCGTCATATTACAGTGAACGGTGAAGTTGTAAATATACCATCATATCAGCTTAAACCGGGTGATATTATCGGGGTTCGTGAAAAATCAAAGTCCCTCGAATCGATCGTTAATGCTCTTACATCCTGGAGAGGTTCCAAACTTACATGGCTGGAATGGGATGAAACCCAGATGGCAGGTAAGTTCCTGAATCTTCCCCAGCGTTCCGATATACCTGAAGATATTAAGGAACAACTAATTGTGGAATTATACTCAAAATAACAATATAAGATAAATTATATGGCCATATTATCATTCCAGAAGCCCGACAAAGTATTTATGCTGGAATCGGATGACAAGCTCGGAAAATTCGAGTTCCGTCCTCTTGAACCTGGCTATGGTATAACTGTGGGAAATGCCCTGAGAAGGATACTTTTATCATCTCTAGAAGGGTTTGCCATTACAACTGTAAAGATTGAGGGTATTGATCATGAATTTTCAACCATTGCTGGTGTAATGGAAGATGTGACCGAGATC
>CAZPMM010000342.1:0-3154 GCA_964587405.1 uncultured Rikenellaceae bacterium | reverse complement strand
CATGTATTCTATGAATTCAATGTCAAAAACCGTTTCCGTTGACGCTTTCTGGATGGATCAGACTGAGATCACCAATAATAAATACCGCCAGTTCGTGTACTGGGTACGTGACTCAATTCTCAGAACGAATCTTGGAAATGCAGGTGTGGATGGACGAGAGTATTTCATGACCGACAGAGACGGAAATGTTATTGAACCCAATATTCTTGACTGGGAAGAAAAAATTGACTATAGAGAGGAAGTAACAAAAAGCGTAATAGAAGAAATGTATTATCCTCCCGAGGAAAGATTTAACGGCAAAAAACAATATGATGTCCGTAAATTTAACTATTCCTATTACTGGGTCGATTATCAGTCTGCCTCCAAATCAAGATATGTTTATGATTACGAGAACAATACAGGTCATTACGAAGGTCAGGTCACAAATCTTGACGGAACCCGTACTGATGTAAAGGACCGTTCTTCATTCATAAAGCATATTGTTATCAACATTTATCCCGACACTTTGTGCTGGATAAGGGATTTCACCTATTCTTTCAACGATCCTCAGGCAGACCTTTATTTCTGGCATCCTTCCTTTGACGATTATCCTGTAGTGGGTGTTTCATGGCATCAGGCAAATGCCTTCAGCCACTGGAGAACTGATTATATGAACAGCGCTCTCAGGAAAAGCGGATTCGTCGATGTTATGGCATACAGGCTTCCTCTTGAAACAGAATGGGAATATGCAGCCAGGGGCGGTCTTGATCTTTCAATGTATCCCTGGGGCGGTCCTTATACCCGTAATTATGAAGGTTGCTTCCTTGCAAACTTCAAACCTCTGAGAGGTAATTATATCGACGACGGAAACGTTTATGCAGGCAAGGTCGGATCATATGAACCAAACGAATACGGACTTTATGACATGGCAGGTAATGTTGCAGAATGGACACGTTGTGCATATCATCCTTCAGCATATATATTCCAGCATGACCTTCAGCCTAACTATGAATATAATGCAACACCACAGGATCCTCCTGTCCTTAAACGTAAGGTAATCCGCGGAGGTTCATGGAAAGATGTAGCATATTTTCTTCAGGTTAGTGCAAGAGATTATGAATATCAGGATTCCACAAAACCTTATATAGGGTTCAGGAATGTAAGATCGTATATAGGAGCACAATTATAATTTTGAATCAACACTAAAAAACAATCAGGTATATGAGCTTAGCAGAAATAGTACACAGCAGTGGCTGGAAAAATTTCATGGCCAAACTTTATGGTATAGGTGCCTCTATCGTAATAGTTGGTGCATTGTTTAAAATACAGCACTGGCAAGGAGCCGGCATTATGCTTACCGTTGGTTTGCTTACCGAAGCTATTATATTCTTCTTTTCTGCATTTGAACCATTACGCGAAGAGATAGACTGGACACTTGTTTACCCTGAACTTGCGGGTATTCATGAAGATGATGATACCGTTGAACTTGTAGCCCATAGCAGCGGCAAAGCCCGTGATGCTATTGCTACCGGCGCTGCATTTGCAGGAGGTGGAGCAGGTTATGGCGGTGGAGCAGGTTCTGCTGCTCTTGCTAAATTTGACGAAATGCTGGAAAAAGCAGAAATAACACCAGAACTTTTTCAGAAACTCGGGATAGGAATGAAAAAACTTGGCGATGCTACTTCCAATATAAGCGCTATGAGCGATATAAGCGAAGCATCAAACAAGTATAATGCCTCAATGAATTATGCAACAGACGCGTTAAACAAACTGTCCCAATCATACGAGAAAGCAACAATGACCGTGAATGCAACAGGAGAAACATATAACACAATCTCCGAATCATTATCGGCAATTCAGGCAGGTGGCAAATCCTATAAGGAACAGCTTGAGACACTTAATAAAAATCTGAATGCTTTGAATGCTGTATATGAACTTCAGAAACAAGGAGTCGATAGTCATATAAAAGAATCGGAGTTATTTTATCAGGGTCTTCAGGGTCTGATGAAAGATCTTAATGAATCTTCCGGAGACACAAAAAAATACCGCGAACAGGTTGCCAAACTGAATGAAAACCTGTTGGCTCTTAACAATATTTACGGGAATATGCTTGCTGCAATGAATGTTAAATAATACAATAATCTTGTTTTAGTTAACTAATCTTTCCAAAAATGGCTCACGAAAAGTTATCCCCGCGGCAAAAAATGATCGGTATGATGTACCTGGTGCTTACTGCCATGCTTGCACTCAACGTATCAAAGGAAGCTGTGGAGGCCTTTAAAAAAGTAGATAATAGCCTGACTCTCACAATAGCCAACTATGCTGCAAAGAACAATATCATTTATAAGGAGTTTGACAGAGCCGCAGCAGAAAATCCTACCAAGGCAGGTGCTTTCAAAAAAACGGCTTATGAGGTAAAAGAAAGGGCCGATGAAATATTCAATTACATACAGGGGCTTAAAATAGAAATAATAAAGGTAGCTGAAAGAGATGAAAACACCCCTGCAGTAAAAGGGAATGAAGTTTTTATTAATGAAGTCCAGAGGATAGACGAAAATAATGTTCCGTCACAGATCCTTATCGGAGCACATGAAAACGGAAAAGCATTCGCTCTCAAAACAATGCTTGTCGATTTCCGTGAATTCCTCATCGAAACCCTTGAAGGAAAAAATCCTTCATCTGAAGAAGCCCTTCGCAAAAGCCTTAATACAGATGACGGCAAAGACCCGAGTGGAGCTCCCGAAAGATGGGAAAACCTTACTTTTCATAATCTTCCACTGGTTGCCGTTATAACTGTCTTGTCTAAAATGCAGGTTGACGTCAGAAACGCGGAAACTGAAGTACTTAACCATCTCTATACCCAGATTGACGCCTCTTCTTACAAATTCAACAAACTGGAAGCTGTGGTAATACCGGATGCAAACTATGTTACTCTCGGAAGTAATTATACGGCAAAAGTATTTATATCTGCAATAGATACAACCCAGAAACCAAAAATACTGGTTGGTAATCAGGAAATACCGGTGGATGATTCCGGTAAGGGAATTTATTCCGTAAAACCTTCAACAACCGGTGCAAAACCCTGGGGTGGCGTGATAATGATGAAATCACCGTCAGGAGAAGAAATCAAATATCCTTTCAGTTCATCTTATTCTGTAGGCATGCCAAATGTAGT
>CAZPMM010000341.1:0-3169 GCA_964587405.1 uncultured Rikenellaceae bacterium | reverse complement strand
CTGTTAACAGGTTGTCTGATAAAAGCATACGAGTCAATGTCAAGGGTGCCCTTGATGAGGTTCTTAGTGTATGTAACAGGATACTTGTAGCCGGAGAAATAAGGCCGATATCAGAACAGGATATCGAGTTGATCAGAAAAGGTAACGAGGAGATGGCTGATTCAGCTTTACGGATACTTGCAATGGCCTATAAAGATCTTTCGGAAACACCGGTTAGAGTAGGAATAGACGATATTGAGAATGAATTGATTTTCACCGGATTACTCGGAATGATTGATCCCGCGAGACCGGAAGTCCTTGATGCTGTACATAAGTGCAATACAGCCGGTATCAGGCCTGTAATGATCACAGGTGACCATAAAAATACAGCTCTTGCCATTGCCAGAGAATTGGAGATATATAAAGAAGGCAATTATGCCATAACAGGAGCGGATCTTGAAAAACTCAGTGATGAAGAATTGGCTGCAAATGTATCAAAATATTCAGTTTATGCCCGGGTTGCTCCGGAGCATAAGGTACGGATCGTAAAAGCCTGGCAGTCACATAATGAAATTGTAGCAATGACAGGAGATGGTGTGAATGATGCACCGGCTCTGAAGCAGGCAGATATAGGAGCTGCCATGGGCTTAGTGGGTACTGATGTGGCCAAAGAGGCAGCAGATATGGTACTGACCGATGATAACTTTGCTACAATTGTATCAGCTGTTGAGGAAGGCAGGAGGATTTATGATAATATACTCAAGGCTATTCAGTTTCTAATCTCTTGTAATATTGGTGAAATATTCCTTCTGCTTGTAACATCAGTATTCAATATGGGTACTCCTCTTTTACCCATTCATATTCTGTGGGTTAATCTGGTTACCGATAGCTTTCCTGCACTTGCACTTAGTGTCGATCCGGCTGAAAATGATATTATGCGAAGAAAGCCAAGAAAATCAAAAAGGGGATTTATGACAAAAGGTATGGTATGGAGAATATTATACCAGGGCTTAATGATCGGTACCATACCTCTTATAGCATTTATAATGGGATTACGTGAACAGGGAATTGTTCTCGGACAGACTATGGCTTTTGCCACACTTATGTTTGCTCAGCTTATCCATGTACGCAATATCCATTCAACTGTAAAAATATCTTTTGCAACAAATCCGATGAAGAACAAGCTTTTGATAGGTGCCATTTTCATCTCGGCAGCACTTGCAGTTGTTGTACTTCTCGTACCACCAGTACGAGATGCTTTCAGACTGACAGCAATGGATGGAAAACACTGGATCATTGTTCTGTTGATGTCGCTTATCCCAATCCTGATTGTTGATTTATTCAAACTTTTCAAAATCAATACAACCAGAGATGAAAAACAGGAATAGCCAACCGGTATTTCTTCATAAATTTATAAGCTGATATATCGGCTTATATTAAGCAAATATTAAAATATAATATTATGAGTACAACGAAATGCCATTTTATTCTGATACTTATGTCATTCTCGCTGCTTATGGCCATTATTTTATCATGTGGATCTGAAACTCCGTTAACTAATGCTGAAAAACTTGGTTTTCCCTCAGGGGAAAAAGTAATTCTGCTTCATTGTGATGATGCAGGTATGTGTCAGGAAGCAAATATAGCTGTGAAAAACTACTTTGAATCAGGAGATATTCAGTCAGCTGCAGTTATGGTACCCTGCGCTTTTGCTGAAGAACTCATAGAATGGGCAAAAACACAGGATTCACCTGATATCGGTATACATACAACCCTTACCAGCGAATGGAAAACATGGAGGTGGGGTCCTGTTGCCGATACTTCAAAAGTACCGGGTCTGACCGATCCCGAAGGAATGTTGTGGCATGATGTTCCTGATGTTCTGATACATGCTTCTGCCAGGGAAGTTGAGACGGAAGTACGGGCTCAGATAGACAAGATACTGGCGATGGGTTTTAAACCCGGCCATATAGACACACATATGGGTACACTATACGGTTCAATTGAATATCTCGAAGTCTTTTTGAGGCTGGCAAAAGAATACAATCTGCCGGCAAATGCGATTGACCTTTCAGATCCTGCAATTGCAGAGAACTTCAGAAAAAAAGGTTATCCCATCACAACCGAAATTGTCGATCTTATTAACGAATACCCTTTACCAAAGCTGGATAATTTCTCCAGTGTTCCAAACGGGAAGACATATGAGGAAAAACGGGATAATTTCTTTGCCCTTGTAAGCTCACTTAAACCCGGGCTGACGGAAATCATTTTTCATCCTTCCGTTGAAACCGACAATCTGAAGTCTATTACCAGTTCCTGGCAGCAACGTGTCTGGGAGGCTGAATTATTCTCTGATCCGGTGGTCAAAAAATTCTTTGTGGATAATGATATAATTCTTACAACCTGGAAAGAGATAATGAAAAGGCACCAGTAAAATGCTGAAAAACAGAAAAGGCTTGTATAGACAAGCCTTCTTTTTCTGAAATTATTTTAAAGAATATTACCATCCGGGGTTTTGACCAAGATTTGGATTTTTAACCAAATCGTTAGCAGGCACCGGATAAAAGTAAAGTTTATCGTGCCAGGTCCTTATCTGATCTTTCATAAATACAATTGAATGTGTGGCATCATCCAGCTGAACGTTGTTGGTAGCTCCACTTGCCAGCTTTTCTCCCACATACAAATTGAAAACACCGGGTATTGTAACAGGGTTCAGATTTTTTGTAAAACAAACATCCAGTTTGCCGTCATTGTCCATATCATAAGGTACATCCAGTTCAGGTATATATATGCCATCCCATACTTTTGTAACCAGTTCACCCACTTTCCAGCGGCATATATCTGGCCATGAAAAACCTTCAAATGATAACTCGACAGCTCTTTCACGTCTTATTTCCAGGATTTCAGGATTAGTGATTCCCGGGAAGAATCTTGCATGAAAATACGGATCTGCAACAGTGGGTTTAGTATTCAATCCACTTGTAATACCTGCTCTTCCTCTTAAAACTCCGATGGTTCTGCTCCAGTCGGCATCGGTGAGGGTTCCCAGTTCAGCTTTTGCTTCGGCATAATTGAGTAATACTTCAGCGTAACGGAACAAAATTGCATTGTTGTCACAAACATCAACGTTATCAAACTGAACATCGTCAAGAGTAAATTTACAGATATGATAACCTGTAATTGCAAAAGC
>CAZPMM010000340.1:0-3171 GCA_964587405.1 uncultured Rikenellaceae bacterium | reverse complement strand
GGATAACCGAAAGAATATTGCTACTGTATTGTTTTCAACTAATGAAGATGGTGTGTATAAAAGACTCGCTGAGCTCCCATCCGGAGGAGATACAAGCTATCCGGGATTTGTTCTATACCAGAATAAACTATGGGTCTCATATTATTCATCCCACGAAGGAAGCACCGCTATTTACTTAAGCGTAATACCATTAGAAGATCTAAAATGGAAATAATTAAATTTTTATAATTCAAGTAAAAAATGAGGTGAACAGAACCCTGAAACTGGCTTAAGCGGATACGTATGCTACTGTAGTCCAAGTACCTCTTTCCCCTGTCTGAAAACTATATCAACCGGGATACCTTCGGCATTAACCATTTCAAGATCCCTGCTCAGGTTTTCTGTCATAATGCCGTCACTTTCTATCCATGACTTTGCCGTTTCATAATCTCCATTACCCTGCACGGTGAGTATTTTACCAACAAGAGATACCACAGCCTTTTTCATCTCTTCAAGATTGATTTTGTAAAAGCCGTTATCCTGGCAGACAAAGGCACCGTGATCAGCAAAATATTTAAGACTGAGCATATTTGCTTTACCATGAGCACTGGCAGCTCCGAAACGGCTTGAACGGAATATCCCTGAAAAAAATGTGACATAGTTGTTCATCACATCTCCGCTTGTAATCTCTCCCATCTCATAAAGCCTGGTTACTAGCCACAGACCCATTATATCGGCCTTGGCTTCCTCAAGAGCCGAATACTGTTCCTTAAGTGCTTCTTTGACAGTACCTTTTCCGTTTATGGTATTCTTGATACCCATTCCGTGAGCTACCTCATGGAAAGTTGTGTTCTCGAAAAAAGCATCGAAAGTAATGTGTTTTCTTTGACTTTCATCTATCAGCATACCGGCAATTGGCATAAGTATATTATCAAACTTCGCTTTCATAGAGTTCTTAAGCTGTAATTTCCGGCTTCCTAAAGCAAGATGTATCTCGGGATCATTTGGCAAATTTATGGCTATAGTCTTGCTCCCTGCATTACAGTCGCCTGAATAATAAATGGCATCATAGACATTCATGTCAGCATCAGTACCTGGCACCTCTGCTTTGTAGGCCGGCTCAACGGGCAATGCTGCCTGAAGACCCGTGAGCATGGCATTATATTTAACCAGACGGGCACTCCATACGGGGTCCTTTACCAGGATCATAGCTTCGTGGGCTGCTTTGTAACCGAATAGCTGATCTTCATAATTCTCTATCGGACCAACGATAAAATCAATATTCGATTGTTTCATCTCCATCCATGCATAATCGCTTGGTTGATATACATTGGTCAGCAAAGCGTCGGCCCTCATGGTAAGATATTTCTTCAGACCTTCATCTACAGAAAGAGCGGCTGCTTTCCGTAACAAAGAAGCAGCTTCCGAATGTTGTTCACGAAATGCCTCGGAATAGGGAACTGCAATTAATCTGCCTTCACTGTCACGCTTTATAAGGGTATATAGATTAGCCTTTTCAGGATTGTCCCATTCCTCAAACTCCTTAATGGTCATGTCGGCCGGATAAAAGCAGGCAGATGCAGGTTTCTCAGCAAAACCCGGAAGAAAAGGTTTATTGTTATTCAGCCTGTCCCATGGACCATAATGAATCTTTATATAATCCCTGGCATATTCATTCTTTGCCCGGGCAAAAAGCTCTTCCTTGTCTCCATATGCCTCAAGCCAGAAAATATCATCCATAATGGCTGCTGCATCAATGAGGATACTTATGATCTCTCTCTCCTGTGAACTCAACCATGAGAGATCAGTGGTCAGACTTACTTCTTTGAATTTTGCAAGATTGGATCTTATTTCTTCAGTAAGTTGTTTTTCAGATGAAGCACATCCTGTTTGCATCAGAATAAAGGTAAACATCAGTACTTTACAAATATATATTTTCATTATTTATGGTTTTAAAAATTGTCTTTATTACCAGATGAAACCCACATCCCGCCTTATGCGGGACAAACACATATGTATATAATTTTCCCAACATGTGCGGTTCTCCCGCTTGAGCGGGACAGGCTATCAGGCCATTAAAAACAAAATTATTTACTGATGAAACCTTCATGTTACAAAAGCACAAAAGATTATGAAAATATTTTACAATCATGAAGGTTCCACACGAACCGCTTAATTTACAACAATATACTAACATTATTTTCGTGTGAAATATATTAAATTTTTCTATTTTGATTTAATGATTAATGAAATTCTATTCGATATCTCAGATGATTCATCACCGCACATCCATTTCCGGCTGATTCTTGCGACCTGAATAACAGCCAGAACGGTTCATGAAGGGCGGTTTCCTGCACAATGTCCTGGGAGTACATGTTTTTCAGTAAAATTGATTAATTTATAGCAATACCATCTGCCAGGATCTTATCAGATCAGACTTACAAATGTGCAGTAATTAAATATTCCCCACGGTTTAATTCAAATCTTCCCTCTTTTATACCTTTCGGCACAATGTTTTTTAATACCTGACCATCTTTAATAATCTCTGCTTTTTGAATCTTGCCTGGTTGCAAATCAACAAATGCCGTGCTTCCTTCGGGCACCCTTATATGGTACTGTATGCTTTTATATCCGTCTTTTTTCCAGTCTGATCTGATTTCTCCAAAAGGTGAATGATAAGAACAGTTTACAAAATCAATTTCATCGGGGACTGCCGGTGAAATAATGAACTTTTTAAAACCCGGTTCACTATCGCTGGGACGGATCCCTCCCAGCCAGCGGTAAAACCATTCAGATACCGAACCAAACATTGGATGACAGTTAGAATATGTATTATCGCTTTCTTTCCATGTCTCCCAGACAGTTGTTGCTCCGCGGTCGATCATGTGTCCCCATCCCGGATATTCAGTACTGTTAACGATGGCAAAAACATTTTCAGGTGATGCATATTCCGAAAGAGCTTCCAATACATACTTTGTCCCAAAGATCCCGGTTGAAAAATGTCCCGAAGGACCATTCTCAACAGCAGCTTTTAATGAATCCGTTGCAGCTTCAATTTCGCCATCCGGAATAATATCATGATAAAGAAGGGTTGAAAACAAAGTCTGACGATTTATTTTTCCTTTTACAGGTTTATCCCAGAATTCTGCTTTAACAAGAGATTTTAACTTCTGTGCCAGGGCTGCATATTTC
>CAZPMM010000339.1:0-3179 GCA_964587405.1 uncultured Rikenellaceae bacterium | reverse complement strand
CCCTTTGAAACCGGTCAGATCTTTCAGTTTAACAGTACAGTTAACGTCTCTGAGTGACACAATGCCTGCATATTGCCAGTTCCAGCCTTCTTCTGTGCCCAGGACTGTTTTTAATTCAGTGTCATTTATTATTAGCTGGAACCGTCCGGGTGCTTCCCATTCTCCCGGCACCCAATTCTTTGTTCTGACCCAGATATGATACCTTCCCCTGGAAGGCAGCTCAAAAGTCATTTTTGCATTTTCAACAGGAATTCCCAGACCATGTGCAAGCAGATATGGTGATCCCATCTGTTCGACAAACTGCGGATCAACCACCCAGCCGCCTTTAACTTCAAAGCTTTCTGCTTCGATGAGTTTATGATACTGCCCGCGGTTGCAGGATGCTAAAGCGGCAAGAAACATTAAACATATTATGAAGATCTTTCGTGATGCCATATTTATCAATTTAGTTATGTCATTTAAATTTGTTTCAGGTTTCAGAGTTTATTAGCCAGGAGCTTCGGCTGGCAAAGTCAGGAACTTTGAACCTGGAACCTTAATAAATTTTCTTTTTCAATTCTTTTGCGGTACTCCTTGCGTCATCAGCTTTTTCAGTTCGTCCAGATGACCGTTATAAACGTCCCCAGGCAGTGCATTATTATTTTTACAGATTGATGCCGCCATTCCGACCACTTCGCCCATCATTCCTCCGGTACGCATTACCCGTACGGTTCCAAGTGCAACATGAGTAACGCTGATACATCTTCCAGCCATAAACAAATTGCTGATATTTCTTGAATAGAGGCACCTGTATGGAACAGCATACGGATCAATTCTTACGGTTTTTGCTACCGACCGGAACAGTTCTCCGGTAAAACCTTCAGAACTGACTGGATAGTGAAGATCAATACCCCAGGTTGTGGTAAAGGAGGCATCGGGATATTTAACTCTGTTAAGAAGATCCTGTTCTTGGAGTATCACATCACCCAGCAATCTTCTGGATTCTCTTTTCCCTCCTATATATGCCACCCATTCAAGTTTCCATTTCTCAAACCTGGATCTGTCAATGCTTTTATTTTTTATGAAGTCCCAGTTACCATAAGTTACACGGAATGCATAATCCCTTATAAACTCGATTTCCATTATCTGGTCGCGGGTCAGTCCGGCTTCCCAGTCCCAGTCGCCTCTGGTTACCTTAAAGCATGTTTTTTCATCGAAAGGGACAGCCCAGGGGCAATCAGGGAATGACGACGGTTCCTCAGTTTCTTTGGCATACCATTGTACAGAACTACCCATCACCAGACTGTCGCTTTTTTCCGGTGCCCCCAATTCACCTGTTTCGCTGCGGGATTCCCTTCCCATCCTGTAATCAGCACCGGCGAGGTACCCCAGATTGCCGTCACCTGTGCAATCGGCAAATAATCTGCCGCTTACTCTTATCTCTTTTCCCGTACCAATATCCTTACCGGTAACTGCAATAATCCTGTTGCCTTCTTTTTCTGTTTTGAAAACATGTGTATTCAGGAACAGAGTAACTCCGGGTTCATTTTCAACAACATTTCTTTTCTTCTCATCACCATAATTGGAAGCTGGTCCGGCATTATGTATCAGTTTCTCAGGATTCCGGGTAATAACCTCCAGTATATGGCGGCTTCTTGGGGAAGATGGATCAAGCTTTGCTTCATAGTTTGTCCAGTGTCCTATTGAACCTATCTCATCAACCAGTCTGCCCAGATTCGGATAAGGCTGCTGGTATATCAGTCCTGAAAGGCCTACTCTTACTTCGGAACTGTTGTTCCCTCCGAGTACAGGTCTGTTCTGGATCAGAGCAACTTTACAACCATATCTTGCAGCGCTAACTGCTGCACAACAACCTGCCATTCCTCCTCCTACAACAACCAGATCAAAATCTCCTCCGTTTTCGGGAATTATGTCGAATCCCAGAGCAGTTTTTCGAAAATCTGCGAGTTCCGCTTTTCCCTCAGGCGGAACAAATTTGCGGTCCTTTGTCAGCAAGATCGCATCACATCTGCCCTCAAATCCGGTCAGATCATGTAACAGCATTTCGGATTTGCCTTTTTTCAGTCTGATCAAACCTCCGTCCTGCCAGTGCCATACATTCCCTTTGGTGCCGAAAGTAGTATCAAGTGCCGTATTGTTGATCATAATCTGAAACTTCCCGGGTGTTCCCGGCACATTCCATGGAGCAACCCAGTCATAAGTGCGAACCCAGATATGGTAATTACCATCTGACGGGATATCTATAGTGGTCCGGGCATCCTTTACAGGGATGCCCAGACCATGAGCCAGCAAATAAGAAGATCCCATGATATCGATCGACTGTTGATCGACAACCCAGCCACCGGGGTAACTGAAACTTTCTGCCTCCACAAAGATCAGGCTGGTAGTATTTTTACAGTTTGAAAATCCAGCAATGACAATTGCCGCCAGTAGGATTTTATGTATCATATTCATCATTATATATTTATAGCCACAGAAAGCAGCCGGCATGCTACTTTTCTGCAGTCTCTGTTTTCATTATACTATCAGATCATAGGTTTTGCTGATTGTGAGATTTCCCCGTGAGTAAGTTGATTTTTCTGTAATCATAGGCAGGTGTCTTTATGTTAAAAGACAGGCTGTTTAAAATATTAAACAAGCGGAAATGATTTAATTGTGTAAGATAATAAAAATTATATTTGCCGGTTTTTCCCGGAATATTGTTTTCTGTTTGAACTCTATGTTATGACAGGATCCGGTATTGAATGAAAAAATAAAAGAGGTTGTCCGTAGACAACCTCATAACCTCATAAAAAATATAAACCTAATTTAAACCAAACCGGAAACTAATTTTTATCAGAAAAACATTATGAGGTATATTATTATTCCTGTTGAATAGTCCACCAATATTGCTGAAGTAATTCATATCTCCGATATTGTTTGAATAGCTTCTTGTCTGACTCCAGACAAGATAAAGAGTTGAACCCGGATTATACTCCCATTTTACAACCATGTTGGACAGGAATTCCCTTACATTGAAATCGTTGTTTTTGAATTTGTAATCTGGAGTTCCATTCATGTGGCCAGTTATGATTTGTTCTTTATAAAGACGTGTTATCAGACAATTTGATGCAATATAAAATTATTCATAATCGTTTTAATTATCTGTTGACCGGCGACTATACTCTGTCGCAATGCGG
>CAZPMM010000338.1:0-3183 GCA_964587405.1 uncultured Rikenellaceae bacterium | reverse complement strand
AACTCTTTGAGTGAATCCCATGTCTGATAAAGTATTGGCTTCAGCTGGGGTGTTTTATAGTCGGGCATCGGCATAATAAGTTCAACAGGTTCGCCGGGAAGTATTTTTGACAAGATCTTGCCGGCAATAAAAATAATGATCATGGCAAAGATATATAAACCCAGCGCCCACCAGATACCAACATATTTTCCCACTAATCCGAAAACGATTACAGAAACGGCTGAACATGGTACCAGGGTTACCAGTACAGCAGTAATAAATCGTTCTCTGTGCGATTCCATTATACGACATGAAAGACAGCCGGGGACATTACAACCCAGACCAATAATGAAAGCTATGCAACCCTTTCCATGTATCCCCATTTTATGCATCAGATTATCCATCAGAAATGATATACGGGCAATATAACCCCATTCTTCCAGGATATATAATATAATATAAAATGGAAGAATATACGGAAGCGCTATTTGTATAAGTGCAAGAATACCTTCAATTGCTGACCATCCCAGGGCAGATAAAAATGTTATCCCAATAGTATTGTTCCACCATTCATGAAATCCGCTGAAAACTATATCCAGGATTGATGATATCCAGTTACCGAAATAAAAAACGGAAAAAAACATACCCCCGACTATTAGTATCATTACAAAATAACCTGTGAACTTGTGGGTTGTGATAATATCAAGACTGTCGTTAATTGACAATTTATTATGCGGGCTCATCTTTACAACATTCCGAACTATCTGTGAAGCATAATGGCACCTTTCATCCGATATCACCAGTGAAGAATCATGCCCGTGTATCTCTTCCAGCTTCTTTTCCAGAACACTTTTCTTTTCAGATATATCAGGCTTTATTTGTAGAATGCTTTTACATATCTCATTATCCTTTTCAAGAAGTTTTATTGCAATCCATCTTTCAGGATAAGAGAGTTCAAGATCTTTCAGTTCCTTTGATAATTCATATATGCATGTTTCAATCTCTCTGCCATACCTGACCACTTTGCGCACATGCTTGTTTTTCTTGAGATCAATTACCTTGTCCATCAAGTCGGTCAGTCCCATACCACGCGAAGCAATGGTTGGTATTACAGGTGTATCAAGTGTTTCCTGAAGCTTCTGGGTATCAATAGTAATACCTTTTTCCCTGGCAATATCTATCATATTGAGAGCCACAATAACCGGGCATTCCAATTCCAGTAGCTGAAGTGTGAAAATGAGATTTCTTTCGAGGTTTGTTGAATCGATTATATTGATTACTACATCAGGTTTATGCTTGATGATGTATTCTCTGGCTATTAGTTCTTCAACAGATAATGTTGTCAGTGAATAGATGCCGGGAAGATCAAGAACGTCAATAGTATAACCCTTGTAAAACAATGTTCCCTCAAGCTTTTCTATTGTCTTGCCCGCCCAGTTACCCGTATGCTGGTGCGATCCTGTAAAGTAATTAAATACCGATGTTTTTCCTGTATTACCCTGGCCGGCTAATACAACATAGATATCTTTATTCTCATTCATCTTATCTCAACAAGGATTTTGGAAGCAAGTCCTCTTCCTAAAACGAGTTTAGAACCGTTAACCTCAACCTGTACCGGTCCTGCAAACAAAGATGTCCTTAATACAGTGATCCTGGTGCCTGAGTTTATTCCTAAATCAGCAAGACGTTTTGTCAGATTTTTTCCGCCATTCAGTGATATAATAATGCCCGATTGTCCATCCTGTAAGTCTGTCAGGCTTATATTTTGTTCGATGGTCTTCATGTTTTTATTAAACAGTGTTTTAATAAATTCTGTTCTATGCATCAGTTATTGTTCTTCAACATGCCTTAATCCTTCTGCAAACAGATTATTGATATGTATATCATCAAGTGAATAATATGCTATTTTCCCGACTTTGTTATACCTTACCAGTTTCATGTTCCTTAGTGTTTTAAGATGATGAGATATTGCTGAATTTGACGTCCCTATAATTGAGGCGATATCACTTACACATAATTCTTTTTCCTGGCATAGGGCAAATATTATTTTAGTCCTGGTGGGATCGCTCATAGCCCTGAATGTTTCGGCCAGATAATGAAAAAACTTTTCTGATTTCATTTTATTCATAACAGATCTCACCTTTTGTTCTTCAATATATTCGGAATCAGATGTATCAGCTTTCTTTAGATTCATTTTGTTTTTATATATGAACAATTGTTCAATCGTTTGACAAATATACATAATTTCATAAAAGCATACGGCAGCATTGAAAATATTATTTTATTATTGTTGTACAAAGTGGTATTGCAACTCTATCTTTGTATCCTGTGTGATTAAACAACAATGCTTATTTAACCACGAAGAGTACTAAATCACAAGAGGATATTGTCAGAGGAGAACTCAGGAATCAGTATTTACCGAGTATTATCATTAGTTAAAGAGACCTTATCATAATCTTTTTAAAGAATAACTCTGCGCCTTCTGACTGAATCTGGATTTTACCTCTTTGAGGCTTTACATTAAAGGCCTGATTGACCAGAACACCATTAAGATAGATGTGGATCTCATTTCCTTTGACAATACATTCAATAAGGTTCCATTTCCCGACAGGTTTTTCAATATCATTTTTAGCTCTGAAATTTTTGATATCTTTCCATTCCGGATCACGGCTAAACCAGTTAATTCTTCCTGAATTTAGTGTGACTTTATTTCCCCCCGGCTTGAAAACAAATGAATTTCCCTGTTTTTGTTCTGCAACCGGGCAGGTGATGGAAAATTTATCGGTTCCATCTCCTACAACAATGAAATCTCCTGTTCCACCTTCAATAATTTGACATTCAATGGAGTACATCCATGTCCCGGAATAAGCTCCGTCCTCCCCGACAGAATGAAGCAATATTCCGCTGTCTCTGGCTCTATCAGTACGGGGCGCAAATGTTTGTTCACCCCATTTGAATTTTGCCGTTAGTTTATAATTTTCAAATTCATCATTTGTTACAATGCATCCATATTCTTCTCCTGATATTCTGATCATCCGGTTTTGTACCGTGAATACTTTAAGCGGATCATTATTACGTCCTCTCCCTTTTATATAAGTATACCAGGGATCCAGGTTCTTTCCGTTAAATAACTTAACCTTCTGTTTCCCGGGATATTTCTCATGATTATCATTACTGATAATATTATTAACGGAAGCAAATGAA
>CAZPMM010000337.1:0-3208 GCA_964587405.1 uncultured Rikenellaceae bacterium | reverse complement strand
CAGTAAAATTTGACGGAATACTTTCAATGTATCACGATCAGGGTCTTTCGCCTTTTAAAGCCTTATCTTTTGATTCAGGTGTCAATTTTACTGCCGGACTATCTTTTGTAAGAACTTCTCCGGTCCATGGGACAGCATTTTCCATAGCAGGGAAGGGAAATGCATCGGAAAATTCATTCCGTCAGGCAATTTACCTTGCCTGCAGCATATACAGGAACAGATTGTTATATGAGGAGATCTCGAAGAACCAGTTAAAACAACAGGAAATAGATATTCTTACCGACAAAGTGGATGAACTGCCACCCGATATTTTTAATTCTGAACAACCATTATGATCGATTATATAAAAGGAACAATTACCGGGATCTCTCCGGCATTCCTGACAATTGAGACCGGTGGTATTGGTTATTATGTAAACATCTCACTGAATACATATACTAAACTGGAAGGTAAATCTGAATACAAATTACTTGTACATGAAGTAATAAGGGAAGATGTATATCAGCTTTTCGGATTTGCCGACAAAGGGGAGAGAGATATTTTCAGACTGCTGATATCCGTAACAGGAGTCGGTGCCGGTACTGCCAGAATGATGCTCTCGTCACTGAATCCGGAAGAGATAGAAAAAGCGGTGATCGGATCCGATGTACACACACTAAAAGGTGTAAAAGGAATAGGTTTGAAGACAGCAGAAAGGATAATTGTTGACCTGAGAGATAAAATAGTTAAACAGGGCGGAAGTGGTGAAATTTTTCCGGCAGCAGACAATACCAGAAGAGAAGAGGCGTTATCTGCATTAGTGATGTTGGGGTTTGCCAGAGGCGCTGTTTTGAAAGCCCTTGATAAAATATGCAGGGAAGAAAAAAACCTTACTGTTGAGGACATGATAAAGAAAGCGCTGAAGAACTTGTAAAAAAGAATATAATCCGGGTTGGGATCAGGGAAAGTATATAGAGATGTCCTGCTAGATTTATGTCTTATATTGTTCGTTTCCTTTATCATTAATCTCAGGGAAGCACAAGGACAATTGCCTGCACGTGTAACACTTCCTCAGGATACAATAAAACGCTCAGTTCTCAGGCTTCAGGATGTTTCAGGCATACCATGGGAAAACCGGAGTCAGAACCCTCTTTTTCTTAATAATCCTTCAAATATTAAATCTGATGTTATTTACAATCCTGAAAAGAATGAATATATCATTTACCAGAAAGTAGGTGCATTTGATTACCGTACTCCCGTTCACATGAGTCCTGAAGAATTCAGAAAGTATGAATTTGGAAGGGCAATGCGCGAATACTGGCAATCGAGAATCTCAGGAGAAGTTGCAGGATTCAGGTCAACCCTGATCCCACAGATACAGGTGGGAGGAGAAACATTCGATAAAATTTTTGGAAGCAATGTAATAAATATCATTCCACAGGGGTCAGCTGAACTTATTTTTGGGATCAATATATCCCGTACCCAGAATCCTGCTCTTTCTGAAAAGTTGAGAACGATACCGACCTTCGATTTCAAGGAAAAGATTCAGATGAATGTCACCGGTACGATTGGTGATAAAATGGAACTGGGTGTCAATTACAATACTGATGCAATGTTTGAATTTGAGAACAGAACCAAGCTTCAGTATTCCGGGAAAGAAGATGAAATACTTAAAAAAGTTGAAGCCGGAGATGTTACTCTTCCTCTCTCAGGAACACTTATAACAGGAAGTTACAGTCTTTTCGGACTTAAAACAGAGATGCAGTTCGGAAAACTTACCGTTACAACAGTTCTTTCACAGCAAAAGGGAGAATCGTCTGTTATCCAGGTTGAAGGAGGAGCCCAACAAACGCAGTTTGAAATTTTTGTCGATAATTATGAAGCGAACAGGCATTTTTTTCTCTCGCAATATTTCAGAGATATTTATGATGAATCTTTAAAGAATCTTCCTGTGGTAAGTTCAGGCATCAATATCGAGAGGATTGAAGTCTGGATAACAAATAAAACCAGCCGTTTTGAAGAAGGGAGTAACCGTAATATTTTAGCTATGATGGATTTGGCAGAAAACGGCAATCACATTTTCAATAATATACCTGAATTTCAGGAATCTCCGGGAGCAGTTCTTTATCCTGACAATAATGCCAATAATATGTATGATCAACTTAATACAACATATTCAGGAGTAAGAAATGTTGACCAGATAACAAATGAATTTGATCCTCTTTATCCCGGATTTCAGATAGGCCGTGATTATGAAAAAATAGAGAATGCCCGTAAACTGAATGAACGGGAATATACTATAAACAGGCAGCTTGGATATATTTCCCTAAATTCGGCACTTAATACCGATGAAGTACTTGCTGTTGCCTTTGAGTATACCCTTAACGGCAAAGTATATAAAGTCGGTGAGTTTTCTACTGACGGGATCGTTGCACCCCAGGTACTGTTGCTGAAACTTATTAAAGGCACTTCGCTTACACCCAGGCTCCCGACCTGGGATCTGATGATGAAAAACGTTTATTCACTTGGATCCGGAAGGCTTGAAACACGTGATTTTGAGTTAAACATACTTTACCAGGATGATAATACCGGTAATTCAGTTAATTATCTTCCCGAAGGAAAACTTCAGGATATGATCCTTCTCCAGGCTATGGGCCTTGATAATCTGAATTCCCAGTCAGACCGTGAACCAGACGGCTATTTTGACTTTATAGAAGGAATAACTGTAATGACTGACAGAGGGAAAATCGTATTCCCGGTGCTGGAACCTTTCGGCAACCATCTGAAAAGAAAGATCAACGATAATGCTCTTGCAGAAAAATATATTTTTCAGGAACTATATGATTCGACCCAGACTGTTGCCCGTCAGATGGCTGAAAAGAACAAATTTATTCTTGAAGGTCAGTTCAGATCGGAATCAGGTTCCGAGATAAAGTTAAATGCTATAAATATTCCCCAGGGTTCCGTAAAAGTGACAGCAGGTGGTGTTACTCTTAGTGAGAACACTGATTATACAGTCGATTATAACATGGGAACGGTAAGAATAATCAATCAGGCTCTTATTGAATCCCAGACACCTATTCAGGTATCGCTTGAAAGTAATCAGTTTTTTGGTTTCCAGACAAAGACGCTTGTAGGAACGCATCTTGATTACCGTTTCTCAGATAATTTTAACATCGGAGGTACTATACTTCATCTTACAGAAAGACCTTATACTCAGAAAGTAAAC
>CAZPMM010000336.1:0-3211 GCA_964587405.1 uncultured Rikenellaceae bacterium | reverse complement strand
AATTGTTTACGGATTGCTGGTACAGGTATCAGGATCACCATCAGACAGCGTAAAGAACAGCACTGGTAAAAAAGTCTATTCAATTACTGTTGATGCTTCAATAAATCCCTCAAGTACAGAATATATACAGTCAGGATTGAAACGCGCTGCTGAAGGCAACGCGGAATGTCTGATTATAAAGCTGAATACCCCTGGAGGTTTGTTAAAATCGACCAGGATGATAGTTACCGATATTCTCGATTCTGAAGTCCCTGTAGCTGTGTATGTTTTCCCTGGAGGATCTCAATCTGCATCTGCGGGGGTCTTTATCACACTTGCCGGACACATTGCAGCAATGGCTCCCGGAACAAATATAGGTGCTGCTCATCCGGTATCCCTTCAGGGTGAACAGGATTCGGTAATGAATGAAAAAGCTACAAATGATGCTGCCGCATTCATAAGGACAATCAGCGAGAAAAGAGACAGAAACGTAGAATGGGCTGAAGATGCCGTAAGAAAAAGCCTTTCAATTACTGAAAATGAAGCTCTTGAATTAAATGTCATTGATCTTGTCGCTGTTTCGGTTAAAGATCTACTTGAACAAACAGACGGAAGGGAAGTAATACTTCCTTCGGGTAGCAAAGTACTGGAAACTAAAAATGCAGAGGTCATTGATATAGAAATGAATTTCAAACAAAAGTTTCTAAGCCTTCTGAGCGATCCCAATATCGCATATATATTAATGATGCTTGGAATTTACGGGATCATGTTTGAACTTTACAGCCCGGGCGCAATCTTCCCTGGTGTGATCGGTGGAATAAGCATTATCGTGGCTTTTTACTCACTGCAGACACTACCGGTGAATTATGCAGGTTTGGCACTGATAATTTTTTCTGTTATCCTTTTCGTCCTGGAGATAAAAATTATCAGTCACGGACTTTTAACTATAGGCGGAATAATTTCACTAATTCTAGGATCAATAATGCTGATAGATACTGAATCAACACTTGAAGTAATCAGAATTTCCTGGTATGTAATTCTGGTAATTGTCATTCTCACGACAGCATTCTTTTTATTTGCAATTGGTTTTGGCATCAAAGCCCAGACACGGAAACCTACAACGGGAGTTGAAGGTATTATCGGAGAAACGGGTTTGGCAATCAGTGACCTGGACCCTGAAGGACATATAAGCGTTCATGGCGAGCTCTGGTATGCTGAAAGCCCTGATGGTTTTGTCGGAAAAGGAACTAAAGTAAAGGTTACCAGTGTCTCAAATCTGAAATTAACAGTTCAAAAAATAACTTAAACCAAATTAAAAGAGATCATTATGGAACAGATACCCAGCATTCTTTTAATAGCAGGAATACTTTTCCTGTTTTTCATACTGGCAAGTGCAATAAAAATCTTGCGGGAATATGAACGTGCAGTTGTTTTCCGTCTGGGAAGACTCATTGGCGTGAAAGGCCCCGGACTTATACTACTTATACCGGTTATTGACAGAATGGTAAAGGTAAGTCTGAGAACTGTTGTGATGGATGTTCCAGCACAGGATGTCATTACAAAGGACAACGTATCAATAAAAGTAAATGCTGTAGTCTATTTCAGGGTTATCCAGCCTGATAAAGCAATTGTGGAAGTGGAAAATTATCTTTTCGCAACCTCGCAGCTGTCACAAACTACTCTGAGAAGTATCCTTGGCCAGTCTGAATTAGATGAACTTCTTTCACAACGAGAAAAGATAAATATTGAGCTTGCAAAAATAATAGACCATCAGACTGAACCCTGGGGGATAAAAGTATCTACCGTTGAGGTGAAACATATAGACCTGCCCCAGGAGATGCAACGTGCAATGGCTAAACAGGCAGAGGCTGAAAGAGAACGCCGTGCAAAAGTGATTCATGCCGAGGGTGAATTCCAGGCAAGCCGGAGACTTGCTGATGCAGCTGAGATAATAAGTGCAAATTCAACTACACTGCAACTTCGTTTCCTGCAAACTCTTACCGAAGTAGCATCCGAACAGAGCTCAACAATTATTTTCCCTGTTCCGCTCGATATTATTTCAGCATTCATGCCAAAGGAAAAGAAACATTAACAGAACGGTCAGACCAACTTTGAATGGAAATAGGTCACTCCGTCTATTTTGCTCATATCAAATATTTTAAACCCGTGAGAAAGCAGAAGGTCGGTAACTTTTTTCTGATTCATATCACGGTCCGTTTTTAAATCAAGAAAATTGTTGACCCTTTCAACATACTTTGAAATCATGCTGAGCTTGTGACCATTTCTGTCCGTAGTTCTGTTGTCGTTGTCTGAAAAACAACCAAGAAAACTTGTCTCGGGAGGTAAAATGTGAATGAGACTTTTAAGGAACTTATCAAGATGTTTTATCAGATTAAGTTTCTTGAGGTTTATTATCGTCCTGACATTCTTAAGATCACTCTCTCCATAGTAATAATGATTCCGTGAAGAGAGAATGATCAGATCAGAATCATCTGAAATACCTATCTTTTTTATGTAATTGTAAAAATTCTGATCCCCTTCTACTACTATCCTGAGAGGAGAATTCTCAAGATTATCCTGTTCACCTGTTCTGTTTGTCAGGGTAAAATTTGTCCTGACCATATCTGTTTGAATCTTTTCTTCAACATTCATAATTGTAAAGATTTACCTGTTACCCGATAAAAACTTTTATCTGCCCGTATCTTTTGATTTGATATTCACGCTATTATACTTAAATGGAGTCTTGTATGATTTCTGCTTTTGGACCATGCAGGAACCGCTTTGCTTTCTACATTCTTTTTTTTGCCCTTTTTTTATCCTGCGATGTTTTAAATCAGGATCCGAAAATGATAAGAGCGAAAATGATAATAATGTAAGAATCATTAATCCTGCACTTTTTTTAAACAGCAATTTCATCATAAAATAATTTTTATTTCAATGGTCTGATGCCTGTCCCGCTCAAGCGGGGGAACCCACATGACTGAAAATTACACATATACGTGTTTGTCCCGCATAAGGCGGAATGTAGGTCTCATCAAACTAGTATTTATTACTAATCATTTTTAATTGCATGAAAAACTGTAATCGAATTCGAATCCGTTTTCACGTAACCACCATCTCAATGCTTTGGCAATTTTCCTGCGCCGGATATGGATATCTCCTGTGACCGACGATTTGATATAAAATGTAACTCTCATGACTATTAGTTTTGATATTCCCAAAGATAATTCAG
>CAZPMM010000335.1:0-3240 GCA_964587405.1 uncultured Rikenellaceae bacterium | reverse complement strand
GTCATTATTACCGATGAATGTATCTGGAGCCGGCCCGGAGCCTTATCCCCTGTTAAGGATTCCAGAAGGTTTATAATTACAACGCCTTCAGAATCATGTTACCAGATCGATGCCGAGATAAAAATGGAAATGCTGATGGATGTTGTCATCCGAAAAACAAATCATTCGTTGTTCAGTGCAAGAACGGCAGCCGACCTGGCAGTAACAAACGGCGGGACCATGATCAATGCCGAAGGTTTAAAGAGTGAAAAAGATACTTTCGGGAAAGGTTCTGCCTGGATCGATTTCTACGGAAAAAGAGGAAATATCACAGAAGGTCTGGCAATTCTTCAGCATCCTTCCAATCCCTGGTATCCGTCACCATGGTTCACAAGGGATTACGGATTTATTTCTCCGACTCCAATGTACTGGCCTCAAAACGGGACTGATACACAAATGAAAAAAGGTGAAGTATTGCTTCTGCGCTACAGGGTGCTTGTCCATTCAGGAACTCATCTTGATGCTGATATTGCCGGCCAGTTTGCAAAATACAAAACCGTGAACTAATGATCTGCGTATTAAATACGCAGATCATTAATTATTGAACAAGTAATTGTCAGAGATTCAAATTGCTATACGCCAACCCGGCGATAAAAGCAATCTATCCTGTCACAGAAACTGCATGTATACTGAACACGTTTTACCTTATTTCCTATACCTATAAATCCGCTTGAGGATTTAACAGGATTCATTAAAGCAGACTCAGTAAGACTAATGCCACAGTAATTATCCGGCATCAATGCAAATAATTTATGCTGCTCAGTCACATTCCATCCGCAATATCCGGGGTTAAGCCGGTTGGTCGTTTTCAATCCGGCCTGCATCATCTTCCCGTTCAGTTCATTGTTCATCAATTCAGCAGCAGCTTCAACTATCTCACTGCCGATCACATCATAAATAAATCCCTTTAACAGATCCCCATCAGCCATTGCCTCTTTACTCCTTGTGGCTGTCTCGCCGCCGGCAGTACTGAGAAAAACAGCTATTGATTCCGATTTTGTGAGCTGATTATAAACAATTTTATTTATTTCAAAAAAAATATTCCCTATTCTGACACTCTTTGATAAAGGGTCAAATTCTATATCATTGAAGATTCTGTATTCAGCCCTGATACTGTTCAAAGTTTTACATTCTGTCAAGACTTCCGATATAAGATCAATAACAGAAGCATCAGGATCATCCTGTCTGTAACCTATATCATGCTGTACCTGAGCGGCAGTTAGTCCAAGCATGCTGAAGTCAAACGAAAATGTTTCATGTGTCATAATCCCGATTCTTTCACAATCCTCTCCACTATTTCCTCCCAGCCGAGAGTCATGAGATGTATCCCGTTAACTCCCTTTTTACCTTTTACTGAGCTTATGAATTCAAGTGCTATCTGAACACCTTCTTCAGATTCTCCGTCACCAGCTTTTTCCATACGCCGTAATATCCTTTCGGGAAGGAATACTCCCGGAACATGGTCATGAAGATATCTTGCAACCTTATAACTTTTCATTGTGGCAATCCCTATCAGGATAAAAACCTTGTCAAGTACATCTCTCCTGTCAAGTTCTTCAAGCCACAGATCAATACCATCCGGATCAAAGACAATATTTGTCTGGAAGAATTGTGCTCCGGCATTTACTTTTTTCTGATCTCGTATAGCCTGAAGTACCGGATCGGAGGCAAAAGGTGAAGTTGCAGCTCCCAGAAAATATTCTGGAGGATATTTTATCTTTCTTCCGTCGAGATATATTCCTTCATCTCTCATTCTTCTCAATATCCAGAGCATCTGAACGGAATCAACATCCATTATGTTCATATCAGCAGTTGGTGATGGTCCAACCTTTGTACTGTCGCCGGTAATGCACAATATATTCTTAACCCCGAACTGTCCGGCGCCAATAGCTGCTGCCTGAAGGCCTGTTCTGGTGGTATCGCGTGCCGCGATCTGCAGAACAGCTTCAGCATGCAGATCGTTTGCAACCTTTGAACAAGCCAGGCTGGACATCTTGGGATTTGCCGAAGATGAGTCCGTGAAATTAATGACCGTCACATAAGGTTTGACAAGTTCAATTTCTCTGACAAGCTTTGCAGGATTGGCTCCAAGAGGGGGAGTTACTTCAGTTGCAACAACAAACTCACCTCGTCTCAACTTCGCTTCCAGCCCAGATACAGGTTCAATATATGCAGGGGGATGATATTCAGAATCTCCTTTCCACCACTCCGGCTGCCTTATCGTCCTGAAAACTGATTCCCATGCCTCATTACGTATATTACTGTCTTTAGAGATGTTCCCCTTTATAAAGTTCATTACGCCAACTTTCCCCACCTGTCTTATAACATCTCCCCATGTTTCCGTGCCAACTTTATTCCAGTCAAGAGGAGGCAATACTTCAAGAAGCTTCTCCTCCCTTCCTGTTTTCAGAGACCTGTTATATATGGCATACCATATACATTTCCGTGTTTCATCTATGTAGCAGTTCTTTTCCTGAGTAACACCACCACAGGGGCCATTTCTCAATCCCTTAGGGCATTCCATTGGACAGATAAATGCAGTCTCCTGCAAAAGACAATTCCCGCACATCCTGCAACCAAATAAAGGTCCTTTGATTAAAAGTTCGGCTCTGGCAAGCAGTCTTGCTCCGAATTTCTCTTTTTTAAACGGAAAGCAGGCCGGCTGCCATCTTCTGGAAGGTTTAATACCTGACATCTATTGCCTGCTCTGAAAGTATTCAACAAACCTGATTGCAAAATCATCTCTGCCAAGTACCAGATCAGCTGCACGGACAATTGAAGTAATCTTTTCGGGATTTGCTATCGGACATGTCAGACCATTATAAACAGACATTGCCATATATGCTGCATTCAGTGATTCCCTGTCAGGTAAACCGAATGATATATTGCTGGCACCTTGGGTGATATTATGGCCAAGTTTCTGATGGACAAGGCGTATCGTTTCAAGGGTTACCCTGCATGCCTGGGGATCGGCACTTACAGCCATTGCAAGAGGATCAATAACTACGTCTTCAGCTTTTATTCCTGCTTTCACCGCTCTTTCAATAATTTTCTCAGCTATTGAAAGTCTCTTTTCAGGATCATGTGTTATACCGTCATCATCCATACAAAGACCTATTATTGCAGCACCATATTCCTTTGCCACCGGAAGAAGGGCTTTCAGTGAAGCCTCCTCCCCGTTAACGGAATTGATAAGGCATT
>CAZPMM010000334.1:0-3244 GCA_964587405.1 uncultured Rikenellaceae bacterium | reverse complement strand
CTTCCGATGGAATAATACTTGGTATTTATACAAACGTGGGCGAAAGGGTTGACAAAGATAAAATGCTGGCTAAAATGTCTGATCTGTCAACGTTTAAAGTTAAAGCAACAATTGATAATCCTTATAGAGAGCAGGTAAAGAACGGAGGAGAAGTATATGCACTGGTTGATAATACAAGCCTCAGAGGTATAATCGGAAATGTTTCACCCGTATTGAAAGACAAAAAGATAGAATTTGATGTATTTCTCGATATTAGTCATTATGATAAACTGATTCCAAATATGGAAATAGCTCTTCAGATTGTAACTCAAAAAAAAGACAGTGTGTTACGGGTTGAATATGGTACTGTTTTCAGTAAGAGCAGGAATCAGGATCTGTTTGTATTAAATTCTCATAAGGCAGTAAGAAGGAGCGTGACAACCGGGCTGATGGGAACAGAATATGTCGAGATACTTACAGGACTCAGTCTGGGAGACAGGGTTATAATTTCCAATGTTCCAAGGTACGGAAATCTGAAAGAAATTGATTTGGTGGATTAATAAACATGATCTTATTATGAGAATTAAAGTCAGGTATTGTGTCCTGTTCTTCTTTTTATCAGGATTTATATACCACTTATCAGGTAATTCAAATGACAGTGTTATATTTTCACTCAGTCTGAGAAATGTTGTGGATCTGGCAATAAAGCAATCAGCCTCCATAAAATATGCTCAGAACACAAATGTGAATTACTACTGGCGATGGAAAAACTTTAAAACCAGTTTCAGACCTCAACTTACTCTTACAGGGGAATTACCAAACTTTACTCAGAAAAATTCACCTGTTGTACAGCCGGACGGGAGTATTGAATTCAGAAAAATATCACAGCTTCAGGGATCTTCACAGATTGCTTTGAGTCAATCAATACCCGGTACAGGAACTTCATTGTATGCTGCAACAAACTTATACCGTGTTCAGGATTTTATAAAAACCTCAGTGGAATATTCCGGAAGTCCTTTTCAAATAGGATTGTATCAACCGATATTTGCATACAATAGTTTGAAATGGCAAAAGAAAACAGAACCCCTGATATATGAAGAATCTCAGAAACAATATATTGAATCAACTGAACGGATTGCCTATCAGGCTACTGTTTATTTTTTCAGATATTTACGAATACAAACAAATTATAATCTTGCAGAAAACAATCTGAAGAACAGCAACAATAATCTTAAAATTGCTGAAGTACGGAAACAACTCGGAAAGATATCAGACAATGATTTTGCGCGGATACAGCTTTCTGTTTTTAATGCACAGAAAGCGCTGAATAAAGCAAGAATGGATCTGAAAAATGCCGATTTTGAATTAAAATCCTATATTAATCTCGATCAGAACCAGGCAATAGAACTTCTTATACCTCTGGATATGTTTCTTTTCTTCATCGATCAGGAAAAGGCACTTGCTGAAGCAAGAGCAAACCGTAAAGAAACACCTCATTTCACCAGAAGGCTTATTGAAGCCGAAAGGGATCTGCAGAGAGCCAAAAGAAATTCAGGCCTAAGTGCTACCCTGGTAGGGAGTTACGGCCTTTCGAACAGCGCAGAAACATATAGCGGAGTATATAATCAACCTGAAAAACAGAGAATTATCAGTCTTAGTATGAGAATTCCCATACTTGACTGGGGCAGATCTGCTTCAGCGATTAAACTGGCAGAATCACAACGTGAACTTGTTGTATATGATGTTGAAAAAGATATAAAAGATTTTGAACGTGAAGTTGTTGTGCAGGTTGAACAGTTCGGGCTGATTCGTGACCAGATCACAACTGCAAATGAAGCTGATAAGGTGGCAGAGAATGGATACCTTATCGCACTGAAAAAGTTTCAAAGTGGTGAAATAAGTATTACAGATCTTAACATAGCGCTTTCTGAACGCGAAAGCGCCAAAAGAGACTATATCAATGCAATTGAGAATTACTGGGAATCCTTTTACCGGTTAAGAATACTTACATTGTATGATTTTGAACTGAATCAAAAGATAATGTATAATAATCCCATGCTGGAATCGCAATGATTTTATCTATTTTATTTAATTAACCATGCTTTCATGAAGACGATCCTGTGCTTTAAAGGGATATATAGTTTTTTACCGATTATTCGTAAATTTGTTTCTCTTTCAAAATTAAATTTGTAATGAAAAGAATAGCTCTTTTTTTGGTAACCTTTACAATTCTTGGTATTGTTTTATCAGCTCAGAACAATGCAGACAAAAAGAATTATACCTTTTTACTGACCGGAGCATCTTTCGCGTCTCCTAATAACGGCTGGTTCGAATTCGGATGCGGATTGTTGGATGCAAATCCGCTTAACCGTGCCATTGGCGGAGAAGCCATTGCTGATGCTGCTAATCGTATTATAGACGGAACACTTTATGTGAAAGAAGAACTGGAAAATATTGATGCGTTGGTGATTATGCAGGTTCACGACAAAGACGTTTTCGATGAATCACAAATAAAACCCAGTTACACCGATTACAAAACACCTCTCGAACGAAACAGTTATGCTGCGGCATTTGATTACGTGATTAAACGATACTTAAGTGATTGCTATAACCTGAAGTTCGACCAGAAATCAAAATATTACAATACCCGCGGAGGAAAACCTGCAATAATTGTGCTTTGTACTGATTGGCACGATGGACGTGTAATATACAACAACTCTATAAGAAAATTGGCAGAAAAGTGGGGATTCCCCTTGGTGGAGTTCGATAAATTTATCGGGTTTTCCAAAAATGCCCTTCATCCGGTTACCGGCGAACAGATGAGCCGCCTGTTTACAAAAGATAAGCAGGAAATAAACGGTGAAACGTTTGGCTGGCATCCCGAAAACGGCCAGGATAAATACATTCAACAACGTATGGGTGCCATTTTTGCTGATACTATGCGAAAGATTTTCCCGGTGAAGTAGTCAGAATAAAATAATTGATCCGGGATTTAAGATAAATATATTTTCATTGCTTTCATCTACAATTTCCGGAAAATTTCTTTCATGGGCGAAATACAAAATGTATATCGCATAATCTGCTGATTACACCCTTTATTGCGGAGAAAGAGGGATTCGAACCCCCGGTTCCGTGGATACAGAACAACGGTTTTCAAGACCGCCGCATTCGACCACTCTGCCATTTCTCCATTAAATATCCCCGTACCGATGCTCCCGATAGCTGCCGGGCGGTCACCTGTCCTTATTCCTTATATCTGCCATTG
>CAZPMM010000333.1:0-3268 GCA_964587405.1 uncultured Rikenellaceae bacterium | reverse complement strand
CATCTTCTGCATTGGCTCAAAGATTTCTCCATTATCCAGTGATCGAGAATAGTAAACTCCTGTACGGTGATTCTTTCTATAATTGGGTGTAGGCACTATCTTTTGCACGTCAACGTAATTGATGATATCACCATTTGGGAACTTCACCCATTCCCCCATTTGGAAAATTAATCCATCTATATCGCCAATTATTTTCGTGTAAAGCTCTTTCTCCTTTATGACATCGTACTTCATAACTTCCAGTTTGGCCCCTGGGTCTCCACCGTGGGCCTTGCCACGCTTGTATGAAATCAATACCGTGGAAGGATCGATTTGCACCACGGATGGGAATGCAAGGTATGACCATTGTTCCAAATCTTCGGATGCTCTCAGTACTTTCTCATATTTCGTTCTGTACTTTATTTGGATGCACTCTTTATCTTTTTCACTTAAGCCTCCCATCGCAGCCAGCGTATGAGGAAGAATAATGAAAATTATTGACATTACTAGATCGCTTAGATTGATCTTAATCAGGGCATGATGCCCATGAAAGCAACATTTTTTCTTCATTTCTTCAGATTTTTATATTTATCGCTGTTGACAAGATTTCCGTTTGTATGTCTCCATACCTGTTGTATCAATGCGGGCAAATGTAAATCATTTGTTTCAAAGCTATTGACTAGATCTTCAGATATATGAAGACAAGCTGTGTTATCCCCAAATTCGATCTCTTTGAACGTTTTCTTATAGCTTAACACGTGCTTTGTCAGATAGTTGCTGTTTTCCGTCGACTCCGCGAATCCTGAGGAACCTTGACCTCTAGTCAAATTAGCCATGATGTATCGTTGTGTGGTTCCAACCTGTATTTATTCAAGATGCTGGCATTCGCGTAACTGTTACTTTTCATCGGGGCTTCATATCTCGCTATTTACATGTGCTGAATACGGGGAAAAATGTTATACTTTCCCCACATCGTTCTTTTTTGTTGTTAACCTGTTGTCGATAAGGCTTAAAGGCACTCCAAAAATAATGCCTCCGGCGAGTGAGGAAGGAGTAACCCACAACGATGAGATACCAAACAATCCAAAGAAAGCAATAAGGATGGCAATAACTAAAGAGAACAATCCGGTTATAATGGAAGATCGGTCCGTGGCGTAAGGCACAAACAAGGCCATAAAGAATAAAACAAACAGGGGGGCGACTACCAGATTAACCACTTTTTGGATTACATCGAATAGGTTCCCTGTAACGTAAGGCAGAAAGAATGTGGAGAGTGCGACTGAAATTCCGAGTATGAGTGAGATTCTTTTAATCAATTTTAAATCACTGTTACTCTTGGATGGCTTTTTCCCACCTCTCTTTTTCTTGAGGATGTCTTCTAGAATTACGGTAGAACTTGAGTTCAAGCCAGAAGATAGGCTTGACATGGCAGCGGCTAACAAGGAAGCTGTAATTAATCCCGTCAATCCGGGTGGAAGTCCAACCCTTATGTATAGTGGAAATAGTGAATCGGCATGATCGTGTATAGATCCGCCACTTCCCATCATGTCAGGATTGTAAAAGAAAAAAGCCATCACGCATATCCCCGTTATAGCGAGAAGAATTTTAATAAGTCCACCCCCCCACAGCGATATGTTGTAGGAGGATGCAGCATCTTTTGAATTTTTAGTCGATAAATACCTTTGTATTGCCATTTGATCTGACCCCGCCGTGCACACCTGTATGACCAATATGAGTATGATAATATTTCCTACTGTCATCCTTTTATTAGGATGAATTCCCCAGCTAACAGACTCCCAATGGGTATATATGGAAGGATTAAAAAGTGATTGTCCCGGGCTTAGCTGGCTGATTACGAAAATAATGGTCAGTATAAGTCCCAAGAACATGATAAAGGATTGCGCTACGTCAGTTTTGACCACGGCCTTTATCCCCCCCATCGTAGTATATACAACCGTCAATATTGACAGGACAAGGCTTATATAAGGAACGAAAAAGCGATCAATATTTAATATGGGCACCAAGGCAATATCCACGGTGGCATACATGATTGTGGTCATCCACAAAAAACGCAAGCATAAAAAGAAAAGCACGGCAAGCTTTCTCGTGTTGGCTCCAAGTTGGATTTCTAACATTTCATACGCGCTTTTGATGTTCATTTTCATGAACCTGGGAATTAAGAATTTCCCAACGATCCAGTTTGCCAGGGGTAGTGCCAAAATACCCGCTAAAAAAACCGGTCCATACTTTATCATTTCGCCTGGGTATGACAGATAGCTTAAGGTGCTGAAGAGGGTGGCAAATAATGAAACGCCCACCATGAATGGCTTCATTGTTTTGCCCCCTAGGATATAATCTTCAGCCGTTTTGTTCTTTTGTGAAGCTAAGTACCCAATTGCCAACATTAGCAAAAGGTATACGGTTACAATAATCCAGTCTATGATTGAAAAATTCATCCAAATTTATTTCAAGCCGGGCAAATATTTCCAGGCTGAGTTGATGTACCCGCTCAACCGCGATACGCAAAGTTACTCTTTATCTTTTTTATTGACGGCCGTTGTCCCCATGAATGTTTGTATATCCTGATTTGTCAGGACTTTTCTTACGGTATCATTCTTTATACCGGTACTGATATTCAAAGAGTATCCTTTCACAACTATAAAGAACGCCAATAATTGAAAAAACTAAAGAAACGAGCCATTTTCGCGACATAATATTTATTGTTTGTTATCCTTCGACCAAACAACCCTTGCAATCCAAACTGTTCCATCCGTTCCATGCGGATAAATTTTCCTTCCACCATGTATTCGGCATCTGTTACCCATGACTCGTTTTGAGTTATTGCCGAAGTACCAAAATTTCCAAGTATCGCGCCTCTTTCCGGGATCAAGATCTGTTCAGTAGCACGCACAACTTGCACGATGAATAAGGGGGCATGATGACGGGGAATATGATCGTTATTGGCACCTTTCCTTGTATAGGTAAGAATCTGTTTTCACCGAAAAGCCACTTGCAGTTGTTTGCATACCCGTTCGGTTAGCAAGATCAACGACTTTGTCTATGATCTTTTCTTCCAATCCTGCTTTCCACGGGGCGGGTAACCCGAAAGCCCGTTGGGAAGAGATGATTTCATATCCCCCTTTTAACAATTCTTCATCGGATGGTATGTAAGCCATCACATCGTTGGAATAGCCCATCACGAAAATATCTTTCCCCAGCAGTTCTTTCAACCGTATGGCATAACTGATCAATGTTTCTCCCCCCAGGCTCACGATGGTCTGGTTTCCCA
>CAZPMM010000332.1:0-3277 GCA_964587405.1 uncultured Rikenellaceae bacterium | reverse complement strand
TAACTGGTACAATTTGCTCCGGAATAACTGGTACAATTTGCTCCGGATTATACAGGACAGTATCCAAGTACTGCTGTTGCAGCCCCTCCGTCGTCTCCGGAGGTGGTTCTTCTGTATTCTGGTAAATTGGTGTAATCATCATAGCCCTGTTTAAGCAGTATCTCAGCTATCCCATCATTGATACCTGTTTTATAACCACTTGCGTTTTCCCTGAAGAAGGCTTTACGTTTCCCGTCATACATCATATCATTGATTACCAGAAGAAGGGGTTCGCCCATTTCCATTCTTTTCTTTCCTTATTATCAAGATCCTGAATTATCCAGTCGTAAGCACAAAGATTCCCGATACGGGACATTGAATATCTAGACCGGAATCCGTTCTTAACCGGTAATAGCTTTTAATTGACCTGAGTAATTCTTTAGTAAGGTCAAGGTATTTTTCATATTTCAGAACCCTGTACAGGAATGCTGACTTGGCAGCTCTTAATCCATATTCATGATTGCTGTTCTGTGTCCCGTCATCAACATATGGTTCTTTACCTGCAATCTGTTCCTGAGATCTTCAGTTTACGGATATTAGAGCCGGAGCAACAATGCCTTTTATTGTAAGTTCTTTCCTGCTTTCATCCCATGAGTAATTATCCCGGGAGCAAGGTTTATCATTATACTTCACAGAACATGGTCTGGTGTCAGCATGCATGATAATATTCCATTTACGGTTTTCAACTTTCCCTTTAAAATTACCTTCTGAAGCCCCAATCTCAATTACTGATCCTTCAGTTCCCAGTTTAACGGAAACAGGTGTTGTTGAATACTTTCCGTCAAGATGCTCAAAACTTACTCCATCATCTTCATAAAGCTTAAAGGAAGATCCTTCTTTATCAGGGAAAACATATAGAGTTATTTCGTCCATTGGTTTTTCACCTCTGTATTGCATTACAGGACCAAGTGCAATTATTCCTCCTGAACGTACAAACAAAGCGCCTCCCCGATCCTCCGGCCAGATAATTTCTCTTTCCTGCAGGCCGGAAATAACTTCTCCTGTCCAGAAATCTTTCCATTGCCCGGCAGGAAAGTAAATATTCTTTTTATAAATACCAACCATTATGTCACGCCCCAGCAGATATTGATGAAGGTTTTCACGACAGTTAATATCCTCAGGAAATTCCATTGTCAGCGGTATCAACAAAGGCCAACCGGTCTTAGTTGCATAATATGCCCATGAATAGAGATATGGGGTAAGTCTTGATCGTAGTTGAGCATAGAATTTATGCATTGTTGTAAGTTCAGTTCCCTGGATCCAGGGCATTCTGAAATAGTTCCAGCTGTTGATCTGGCTCCATGGTTGCAGGTAGCCAAAGTGTATTCCTTCCTTTTCGGTTACTTCCATATCGTTTGTCGACCAACTGTGGCCTACAATAGAAGTATTAATCATTGCACCAAGGGTGCTTAATCTGCCGCCTGTATCTCCCGTCCAGGTACCTGACCAGGCCTGGAAACCTGTCCAGCCGGCAGGGGTAAAAACGACAGGGCGGCGGTTTGTATAAGCTTTAAAGCCTTCATACATCTGCCGTGAATAAAAAAGCGGATAAAGATTGTGCATTTCCTCATCAGGCATCCCGTTTCCCCATATTTTACCCTTGTGTTCAATTACCTGATTGGATCCGTCCTGTTTAAAAAAGTCAACCCCCTGATCAATGAATTTTTTCAGATGATCAAACCAGGGCTCTTCCTTTTCAGCCAGCTTATCATCCTTTGATAAAGCAGGTTTCCGGGATGTTTCTTTCACCAGATGGCCGTCGATCTCTACGATATCGGATGGTTTCCCGGTTGAAACCTTTTGTGATACTACTGGACCTTTGTTCATGAGGCGTCTCTCCTCCTCATAACTGAGATCATAGTCATTACAAAGCCATAATTCTAACTTAAATCCCATTCTTTCAATAGAATTCATGAAATTATGAGTACCTTTAAATGAGTAAGACGGAATTGGAAAACGATCTTTACTCCATGCTTTACTGGTTGAAAAATCATAATTTTTCTCCATCCATCCGGGCTCAAGCCCGATCACATCACAGGGTATTTCTTCCCGGCGAAAATTTAATGCATCATTTACTGCTTCATAATCATTAGCCTGAGTACGACAAATATACCAGAGACCGAAAGACCATTCAGGGGGAAGTTTGGGTTTTCCGGTAAGTTCGGTATATAGATCTATGAGCTCCTTAAAACCATTTCCTGTCATTACATAATAATCAACTGATCCGCTGCCATCTGACCATGAATATTTGTCAGGATCACTCTTACACATGTCAAATACGACTCTATGGGTGGTATTCACCAAAACACCTGTTGCTGCCGTTGACATAAAAAATGGTACAGGGATATAAGACTTAACATTCCGTACATGACAATCTGCGATATGACCTCTATGATAAATCCTTCCCCTCGTTTGATCACCGAATCCGATCCAGTCTTCCTCCTTGCCGGCTTTAAAAGCAACTATTGAAGAGCTATCGGTAAAATCCGCCGAAATCTGATCAAGAAGTACTTTCTTTCCTGAAGGATCAGTTATTACAATTTCACCAGTTAACTTGTTACCCTTTAATTTTATTGCGGAGGTTTCAGCAGAAAATCCATTCTTCGACCTTGAGATCTTAACTTTTAAATCATCCGGATCAAGCTTCTGAATAAAATCATATCGGTTGAGACTTGATTCCCTGAATTTTTCTCCTTGCCGTACTATATGGATCCTGATAATATTTTCTTTAAGAAATTTTATTCGGATAACAGATCTGTTGTAAAAATCATCTTCCAAAACAGAAGATATTTTTTTATTTGAGGTTTGACCTAATACTATATTTGAGGAAAAAAAACTACATAACAGAAATACTCCTACAATGATTATCATATCAGCCGGATTTAAAAGTTTGCCATATTTTCCCATTTTTCTATGTATTAATAAATATTTAAAGGCAGAGTTAAGGATGATTTTTTACTAGATCAATATTGATACAATATAATAAATAATAATATTTCAAGAAAACCGAATAAAATCCTTCGGCAATACTGCAATCTTAACCCACATTGCAGCTTTTGCACAAGAATTAAAGTAGGGTTTGGTGAAAAAGTTATAAACATTGGTGAAAAAGTTGTAAATAATTGAATATTAATAACATACATGGATTTTTTGATAAATAATTGCATATTTTTTGTATCTTCAGAGCTCCTGATCTCTCGCAGGAGCCATTGTCGCAGTTTTAAAAACCAGCTTCAGT
>CAZPMM010000331.1:0-3282 GCA_964587405.1 uncultured Rikenellaceae bacterium | reverse complement strand
AGGTTGGTTTGGTTATTTATCTCATTTTATCCCGGTATTAAATCTGATAAAACAGTTTAAACCTGATTTTATTCATGCACATTACGGGCTCTCAGGATTACTTGCAAATATGCAGCGAATGATTCCTGTAATAACAACTTTTCACGGTTCGGATGCAAATAACAAAAAGATCTTGAAATGGTCACGGATTGCAAATAGATTTTCGGCTGCTTCGATTTTTGTGGAAGAAAGCATGAAACAAAAATTCCGTAATCATAGCAATAGTTTTGTAATTCCCTGCGGGGTTGATTTGTCGACATTTTATCCCATGTCACGTTCAGTAGCCCGAAGGCTCCTTAATATAGAGCCGGAAAATATTATTGTTTTATTCTATTCCGGTTTCGATAATCCGATTAAGAATTATCCACTTGCGAAAACTGCATGTAACCTGGCTGAGAATAAATTGGAGAAAAAAGTTAATTTGTTGGAATTAAAAGGCTTGAGCAGAGCTCAGGTTAATCTGTATTTAAATGCTGCTGATTGTTTGCTTCTTTATTCATCCTCAGAAGGATCTCCTCAGTTGATAAAGGAGGCAATGGCATGTAACTGTCCTGTGGTTTCAACAGATGTCGGTGATGTAAAATGGATAGTTGGGGAAACTAAGGGTTGTTATATAACTTCTTTTAAAATCGCAGAAGTTGCCGGAAAGCTTATTTCTGCACTGGAATTTGTAAATTCAGATGGTTGTACAAATGGAAGGGACAGAATTATTGCATTGGGTTTAGACTCGGTTAGTATAGCCTTGAAGCTGAAAGAAGTATACAATAAGGTTTCAAAAACTAATTGAAGCTGAAAGTTAACGATGAACTCTATGAGGGTTGTATTATCGGAATTATTTGAGTAATACATGAAGTTGTTAAGCTTATGGGAATAGGCTTATAAACTGGTTTAATTGTGGGACAATCATTTCAGCGGTTATACAGATATATTTTCTGGTTCGGATATATATTGGTACTAATCGCAACATTTATACCACTTAAGGGTGCCAGTCTTGACAAAATAACCCTGGGGCCGGAATTTTTCCGTATCAGGCTTGACCATCTTCTGCACTTTGGGGTCTACTTTCTTATTTGCATTTATTACCTGACAGGGCAGCTCAAAGGATTCTCATTGTTTGACTCAAATCCGTTACAAAAATTCATATTATTTGTTCTGTTTCTGGCGATTATAACCGAGCTTACGCAACTATGGATCCCGGCAAGAAAATTTAATGTTTTTGATCTTTTATCGAATGTGACCGGATTGCTGATGGGCGTTGGGTTTATAAATTGTTGTGCCAGGACCGGGAAACAGCGAACCAGGAGAAATGGAGGACAAGGAGTTTAGCAAAAACTAAGGGATGAAACCCACATGATTGATCCAAATCACAACAAACACCAATGAAAATAATTCATCTTCAATCATGCGCGGTTCTCCCACTTGAGCGGGATCAGGACAGGCTATCAGGTCATTAAAAACAAAATTATTTACTGATGAAAGATTAATTGAATAAAAGATACAATCATGATTTGATTTGGGTTAATATTGCCAGAATGAATCAATAGAACATGATAAACAATATATAGTATAAAAAGGCCGGGGCTGTTTCTCCGGCCTTTTGTGCTTAAATGAGGATTTTATTTTTAACACTCCCTTAATTTTCATCACAAAACAGTTACATCCAAAAATCATTTAAAATTTACCACTGAATAATAAACCCTCTCGCCATTCAATAAACACTGATAAATGTAAAAAACCTATTCTATGACAGAACATATAATATGTTTTTCCGTACAAATGATCGTGAAAGTTATACTATAGTTGTTTTCATTTGTTTACCATGTTCTGTTATCCTTTGCGGATTAGCGGTCCGTCATATATAAAATTTTATTCCTCCGGTTATTATATGTATAATAATGAATCAATAGATCATTCCTGCTGTATAAAATCTGAACATAAAAGCTACCTAAAGACTGATTTATTTTCCCCTTGCATTTTAACCGGATATATTCCCAAAGTTTATATAACTCTCACGTGCAACCTTTTTAACAAAGGCTTAGTCTTAATTTTCAGCAATACTGTCTATAGTTGTACAGCATCTAAAACAATCTAGTATGAAGCGGTCATTTGCCTCAGTTATTAATATAGTACTCAATAGGAAAGCAAAGAGGCTATCTGTATTTTTAGCGATTGTTGTTTTATCAATCACAACCTTGGCTGGACAAATTCCATCTTGGGTTACAGGAACACCTTCAATTCCATCGACAGGTCCTTTGTCAATTACCTGTAATTATGGTATTAACATGACAGGTAATGTTTATATAGCAGTTCTTGGAAATTATTCAACTACTGATTTTGCAGGATCAACGATAAGGAATGTTGTTGTAAGTGGGACTGGCGTTGGATGGGTCGCTCGCGTAAACCTGCCTGTCGATGCTGCCCATAGAAATTTAGTTCTTCAGACAATAATCGATTTAGCACAGGCAAGTAAAACCTACACTGTATATTTTGCGGCAGCAAGTAGTTCCGGACAGATACAGGATACTGCAGTAAGACTGTATGCAACCACAGCTCCCTGTCCTTCAATTACTTTTCTTAATCAGCTTACTCAACCAGTAAAATGTGTTAATCAGGGAGCAGAAGCATTTTTTGAGGTGGTTCCCAATGCCAATCCCCTTATTTCAGGAATACTTAAGGGAACTACCTGGATTCTTGACTGGGGTGACGGTACAGTTATTAATTATACTTCTACTGCAGATAATGATATTCCTTCGGTTGCTATGCGGACCCATGTTTATACAACTGTAACAGATTGTAATTATATCTTCAGTTGCGGGGTTAAAAACCCATGTGGCATGACCTACAGCCCGCAGTATGTTGCAGTTGTCCATGGCCGTGACCAACAGTCCGATGGTGATGGAAGGCTGAGAATCGTAAATAATGCAAACGGAAGCAGTACAATACAGGTCTGTGAAGGTACTGAAACAACAATAACTGTCCGGGATAACAGTATATGGAACTGCCAGAACCCGGTTGTCCCTACAGGGTTTACTGCTCAGCCAAACCTTGAGCCCAGGGAAATTGAGTGGCTTTATGGAAGGAATCCGGGAGGTGCTCCTACGAATACAATTACAGGAAATGTTGCTGTTGCAACCCTTGGAAATGCTCCCCAGGCAAGCGGCAGGTTTTCTCCGGTACCCTATGGCCCCGGTTCTCTTGCAAAGGCAGTTACTATTCCAGCTACATGTAAGGCAGGTGAGTATT
>CAZPMM010000330.1:0-3283 GCA_964587405.1 uncultured Rikenellaceae bacterium | reverse complement strand
ACGTCGTTTAAGCATGGAGGTTCTTAAATTAAAATTGACTAAATCCTACCAGCCCTGGTTTTGAACCAGAACTGATTTTCCGTCCTTATAACTAAGGTCAATTTGCGTCAGAGGAATAGGAAGATATGCATGTTTAGCTTTTGAAAATCCATCAGTCTTCAGATAGTTATTGTTGGTATTTAAATATCTTGGACCCTCAAGTGCCATAAAATCATTTAAATAATTTTCAACATTGAAATCAAACCCGTCATATCTTATTAAATCAAAGAAGCGGTGATGTTCCATTGCAAGTTCAAGTCTCCTTTCCATTTGAACTGCTTTTCTTGCAAAAGATTTGCCGTTAGCTGTGAATTGTCCGGTATACAGGCCTACTTTATAATTTGCTGCAGGTTCATCTGAAAATCCATCAAGAGGTTTAGCATCATTTTTATATTTTTTTACCCAACCAACAGGATTAGCAGCACGGGCCCTGACTATGTTGACATAATCTTCAGCTTTCTGAAGGCTCCCAACCTCAATTTCACATTCGGCTGCCCACAAAAGGACATCAGCAAACCGGATGTGGTTATAAGGATTATTTGAAGCTCCTCCATTACCGCGATCTGTAGCAACTCTTGCCTGTTCAACAATATTTTTTATACAGTTGTAAGGTCCTGTATTAAACTGGTTCCTGACCCAGGCTTTACCAGGATGAATTCCCCAGTCGCGATATGGAATACCTCTTCTTCCTATACACCAGTCTAACCTGGAATCAAGTGTTCCTGAATATGGTGTAAATGGATCTGCGGAAGTCAGACCATTGTCATGAGGAACCGGCGTGTTTCTGTAAGTATCCAGCAGGGGTAACCCTGTTTCTGAATCAGTCTGAAAAGCATCAATAAGGTCAAAAGAAGGTTGTGACCATCCATAGCAACATGTTGCCGGTCCTCCATAGGTGCCGTTATACTGATCCATAGGATTACCGTTACCGGATTTGGCCAGGTCGCTGATATCCATCTGAGCAGTAAATACTGCTTCGCCACTGTTTTTACCTCTCTGAATAAAATTCAGATTATATTCCGGTTGAAGTGCATACTTCTTATTGTTAGATGTTTTTCCATTGGCTATTGCATCATCCAAAAGAGATTTTGCTTCTGTGAACTTCTGCTGAAAGATATATACTTTGGCAAGATAACATTTTGCGGCCCATTTATTGGCTCTTCCAACCTGTGATTTGATCTCATCAAGATTATCTGCAGCAAATTTTAAGTCTGCTTCTATCTTGGGATAAACATCATCGGTATTAGAGACTAAATAATTTTTTTCGCCATAGTTTATTGTTTCATCTATCCACGGGACATTCCTGAAAAGCTTTACCAGCTCAAAATAATAGTGACCACGTAAAAATTTTGCTTCAGCTTCAATTTGCAACGCATTTGCAGCTGATATATTCTGAACCTTGGAAAGCAATTTCAAGACTTCATTACAACGCAAAACACCGCTATAGTAATGTACCCAGGCCCCATTTCCTGCATCTATTGTATACATAAAAGCATTCCAGGTGCTTGGGCCTGTTTCTGTACCGACAGTTTGTTCATCAGTTCCACGGATAACGCCATTACTGATCAAATAACTTCCATTGGCCAGAACTGCGTAAGCTCCCATTAAAACCCCATTAACTCCGGCTTCAGTAGATAAAGTGGTTTCACTAAGTGATCCGAAAGGTTCAATCTCAAGAAAACTCTCCTTACAGGAAATTGTGATAAGAAAAAAGAGACAAACCGTGGCAATAAATTTATATATTTTTTTCATAATCTATTGTTTTGGAATATTAACTAAAATGTAATTGAAGCTCCAAAATAAATATTGAACTCATTGTTCGGGTAACTTCCCAGGTCTACTCCGCGAACTGATGCTCCTCCTCCAATGAGTTCCGGATCTAATCCTGAATATTTTGTTAGTGTAAACAGGTTTGCTGTCTGAATATAAAGTCTTAACCTTGATATCCTTAAAGTCTGTAACAGTTCAGGACTAAATGTATAACCCAACTGTAGTGATTTGAGTTTAAGGAATGATCCGTTTTCAACATAAAATGAGTTCATAGCTGCCGAACTGCTTTCACTTCCTGCTGTTTCAATTTTCGGGATAGTTGTGTTCTTATTTTCTGGAGTCCAGGCATTCAGCAATTCTCTGCTCTTATTGGTGGTCGGATAAAATGACCAGAAATAGAGATATGATCTTGTAAGATTGCATATTTTGTTGCCCAAAGAAGCGTAGAAAAATGCTGACAGGTCAAATCCCTTGTAATTTGCACCCAGATTAAGCCCTGTGGTTAGCCATGGATTAGGATCTCCAAGGTGGGTACGGTCATCAGGAGTAATAGCTCCGTCTTTATTTATATCTGCATACCTGAACCGTCCTGGTGCGGCTCCATTTTGCGTGGGGGCGGAAGCCACCTCTTCATCACTGTTGAACAATCCAATTATCTTATATCCGAAATATGAACTTATCGGATGTCCTTCTTCATTACGCACTGGTGTGCCGACACCCTGCCAGCTGCCTGATCCGAAATATCCCGGGTCAGGAATGTCAACACACTCATTCTTATAATGAGTGGCATTGACTCTGAAATTATACTGAAAATCAGATCCGATTTTTCCTCTGTAGCCTACAGCAACATCAACCCCGACATTCTGAATATCACCTATATTTACCGTTGGGGCATTAGCACCTGAAATGATTACAGCTGGCAAAGGTTCGCCAAATAATAAACCCTTTATAGATTTTTTATACCACTCCAGAGAAATATCCATGCTGTTGTTCAGAACTGTAGCATCGAATCCGATATTTGTTACAATGTTTTCTTCCCAGCTTGTTCTTGGGTTCCCGATTCTGGAAGCATAAAATCCCTGTACTTCCCCGGTGCCCGATCCAGTAATATCATAATAACTTCCTGTAACACTTGCTCCGTATAAATTAAATGCATTCGTTGCACTGACATTATTCTGAGAACCCAGTATACCGTAACTCCCTCTGAGTTTCAAATCATTCAGCCATGCAATGTTTTTCATAAAGCTCTCATCCGATATTCTCCAGGCAGCGGAAAAAGCGGGGAATATTCCATATCTTGCGTCAGGACCAAATTTTGATGAACCATCCCTTCGAATGGTTGCACCAAAGTAATATTTATTGTTGAAATTATAATCAGCTCTAAAAAACAGAGAGTATAGGCTTTCCATACTGATGGAACTGCTGTTATTAGTTGCCTGTGTTCCGCTCCCTAAAACAAGATAATTGGGATCTT
>CAZPMM010000329.1:0-3288 GCA_964587405.1 uncultured Rikenellaceae bacterium | reverse complement strand
AAATGAAAAAATTGCTGAAGAAGGAGACTGATTCTGAATACGAATTGTCATTTGTTAATGCAGCAATCAAAGCATTTGAAGACTGCAGAATTCGTACTGCAATCGACCCGGGGCCGGGCTACTACCGGGCTATAAATGAAGAAAGAAAAGCTGATATCGAAAAGTTTTACAATATGGCAGCTTTCTCAATGTATGAAGGTTTTATTAAACGAATGGAGAATTACGCTGAAAAAGGTGATGAGCAGCAGAAAAGGGTTGCAGAAAAAATTATGGGAATAAAGGCATCTTTTTAGCTACATAATCTCTATCCTTTGAGAATCCTTTTGTAACCTCGCGATTAATAATTTTTTACCACGAGGATCCACAAAGGTTATCACAAGTGCCGCGAGGCGCATACAAAGTAAATGAATGATAATAGTTAAAATAACTTCAGGATGGTATGTAAAATTAAAATCTTTGCCACAATTGTATTTCTGTTGTTAGTTGCAAATACAGGATGTCAGAATTTTACCGGACACAAAAGCCTTTTATGGCTGGATAAATATAATATTGTCTGGGAATCACAGAGTGTCAGTTCATCGGAGTCAATGCCTCTGGGAGGAGGTGATATAGGTTGTAACGTATGGGTTGAGAACGGGGATTTATTGTTCTATGTCCAAAGGAGTGGCAGTTTAAGTGAGAGTGGAGAATATCTGAAGCTGGGCAGGATCAGGATATCCATGTCGCCAAATCCTCTTGAAAACTCTTCATCATTCAGACAGGAGCTGATCCTCAAAGACGGATATATTCAGATCGAATCGGAGTCTGCAGGACAAGAAAACCCGGTAAAAGTCAAAGTTAACCTCTGGGTGGAGGTTTCCAGTCCGGTTATACATATTGATATAGATTCAGATAAGCCGGTTGAAGTTACTGCCGCCTATGAAAACTGGAGAACTGCAGCCAGAGAGCTGAGCTCTGCCGACAATGGTCGTGAACGTTTCGGGTGTTTTCATCTCCAGGGATTTCCCGGGGATGTCATTAAAAGAGCTGATGTTATCAGGCATACGGACAAGGGTATTCTTTTTTATCACCGTAATCCAGGAAACAACCTTATCCCTGATGTTCTGATCAGGCAACAGGGACTGGAAGGATGCAGGGATTCGATAAATGACGATATAGGGAACCGGACATTCGGCGGAATATTGTCGGGAGAGAGTTTTGTTGCAGCAGGGATTGATTCCGGCTACTATATTATTACTCCTTACAAATCGTGGATCATTAAAAGTCAGAAACTTTCCCGGAAGCACAATCTGGCGATCTCCACTCATATAAGCCAGACAGTGATGATTGATGACTGGATCGCCCGGCTTAATGAAATACATGACAATGCATTTAAAAATCAAAAAACCGCTTTCAGGAATACTGTCGCCTGGTGGCATGAATTCTGGAAGAGGAGTCATATTGTGATAAATCCCGGCAAACCAGATCAATCAGATCCTGTCTGGCAGACGGGAAGGAATTATCAGCTTTTCAGATATCAGCTGGGTTGTAATGTTTTCGGGGAATATCCATCAAAATTCAACGGGGGCAATCTTACTTATGATCCGTCACTGGTTGCAGATAATTCATCTTTTGATCCCGACTGGAGGGCATGGGGAGGAGACGTATTTACAGCACAGAACCAGCGGTTGCTATACTGGCCTATGCTTAAATCGGGCGATTTTGATGCGATCCTTCCTCAGTTTGAGCTTTATCGTAAGGGTCTGCCCGGAGCAACGGCAAGGGTGAAAACACATTTTGGTCATGAGGGAGCTGCATACAGTGAATATACGGGTGTTCCGGGACTTGATCTCGGAGCCGGCTGGGGCTGGACCGACGGAACATACAGAAGGCGCGGGAGAGAGGTTCCCTTCGGAGATCCAGGAATAGACGGTCTCGGCGGATATGACACTATTGTGGAGAAGGGTGTTATGGCGAATCCTTCGATCTCTTATCACTGGGAATCGCAGGTGGAACATGCATATATGATCCTCGAATATCACCGGTTTACGGGTAACGATATTTCCAGGTATATGCCTTTTATCAGATCGTCACTGATCTTCTTTGACGAACATTATCAGTTGCGTCAGAAGATAAGGAACGGCAAAAGCCTGGATGAAAACGGAAAGCTTGTTATCTATCCTTCAACATCCTGTGAATCTTACCGCGGAGCAAAAAATCCGACAGATATCATTGCTGGTTTGAATGCCTGCGTTGAAAGTATTCTGAACCTGAATGAGAAATATGTTTTGCCAGGGGAGAAGGAATATTTTTCAGGATTTCTAAAAAGAATACCTGAATATCCGTTTGCCCAAATAAACGGTACTTCGGTCATCAATCCGGCTCATGAATGGTTAAGGGAGAGCAACCAGGAGCTTCCTCAATTCTATCCATTATTCCCTTTTAACAGGTTTAAGGCAGATGATAAGGAAATAGAGATTTTCAAAAACACCTATGCACTGGCACCCGCCTTCAGGAAAGGCAAAATTCAAAGCTGGCATCAGGACGGCATCTTCTTTGCAAGAATGGGTATGACGCAGGAAGCGGCTGATTATAATACAAGAAAGCTTCAGGACAGCGAACGCCGCTTTCCCACTTTCTGGGGACCCGGTCATGACTGGGTCCCGGATCATAATCATGGCGGATCGGGAATGACAGGACTACAGGAGATGCTTATACAAACTTTTGGTGACCAGATCTTCCTGTTACCCGCATGGCCTCAGGAATGGGATGTTGATTTCAAACTTCATGCTCCGGAAAATACTGTTGTCGAGTGCACTTTCAAAGACGGAGAAATTATAAGGTTAAAAGTCAAACCTGAACCAAGAATAAAAGATATAATCACAAATTACAAATATTGACTTATTATCCATTAATCTATAATTAACCTGACTATGTTACAGAAAATAATCAGAACAATCTTTGTGACGCTGATATGTTCTTATGTCGCAGGCTGCACAGCAGAAAAGAGTTCTGTCCCTTTTAAGAACTCTTTGAGCGATGCAGGTGTTTCACTGAAATCCATAAGTGATGGCCAGCAGGAGAGTCTTATCGTCGGAAACGGTGATATGTATGGAATTGTATGGGAAAAGGACGGCGGTCTTTTCATGAGAATTACAAAAAACGATATATGGGATGCACGCATAGATGTATCAGAGGATGGTGAATTGCCCAAGGTTGATTTATCCACTTATCTGATAACGGGAGAAGTAGGGGGACCACCAAGTTACCGGAAAACCTATCCACAGCCCAGGGCAGCCGTTGCATTAC
>CAZPMM010000328.1:0-3297 GCA_964587405.1 uncultured Rikenellaceae bacterium | reverse complement strand
AAGATCCTGCTTTATGATGTCAAGAGCAATAACTCTTATATTATTTATCCTTATCTGGTCCTGTTCATGTAGCCGAAAGGAAAAAGCCCCTGGCTGGCCTGTAAGTGATAATAAACTTGATGTTCTTCCGGGATTCAAAAATCCGCCTCCGGGTTATGGAGAAGTACCATTCTGGTGGTGGTCGGGAGATACGCTTAACATTGAAAGACTTAAAGAACAACTGAGAGAATTACACAGTAAAGGAATAAGCGGTGTTCAGGTCAACTATTCTCATCTCGACACACCGGGCTGGATGACCGATCAGGACAAGCCTGAGATATTTTCGGAAGAGTGGTGGAAAATATATTCAGAGATTTCAAAAGAGTGTTCAAAGCTTGATATGGGGATAGGTCTGAGCACATATACAATCGACTGGCCCAGTGGCGCTCCTAATTTGTTTTATAAATTATTTTACAGCAAACCATACCTTAATGCATTTGAGATAAAGACAGGTGAAATTATCACAGCATCTACAGGAGAAGACATCGAAATAATAATACCGGAAGATGCATTTGCTTCAAGGGCATACAGATCAGAAGATGGAGCTCCTCTGAAAGGTGGTATTGATCTCACACCATTAATAAAAAACGGTATACTCACCTGGAAAGCACCGGAAGGTAAATGGGAAATCTGGACATACAGAGCAGTTAGAAAAGAAGGATCGTTAAATCCTCTGATGGCAGGATCGGGAGATACAGTTATAAACAGTTTTTTCCAGCCGTTTGAAAACAAAGCAAAAGGGAAGTCCTCAAAAAGTTTAAATTACTTCTTTAACGATGAATTACATATTGGAGCCGGCAAGTATGCCTGGAATCCCGATTTTTCAGAAGAATTCAAAAAGCGTAAAGGTTACGACCTTTTTGAAGTATTACCGGCAATGTGGATTGATATGGGTAATATGACCCCGAAGGTCAGGATGGATTATGCTGATGTCCGTATGTCACTTATTGAAGAGCGTTATTTTAAACCGATTTATCAGTGGCATGCAAAAAGAGGGATGATCTATGGATGTGATTCCGGTGGGCGTGGCCTTGATCCTTCAGAGTTTGGAGATTACTTCAGGGCCACACGATGGTATAGTGCACCGGGTCATGATACTCCCGGAGGTAAAGCCGACCTTATCAAGGGAAGGGTTTCCTCTTCAATTGCAAATTTATATCAGCGTCCAAGAGTATGGCTTGAAGGATATCATAGTCTGGGCTGGGGAGCAACACCTGAACAACTGATGTATGCCACACGTGAGAATTTTTTGTATGGCTGCACTCTCCTGAACCTTCATGGTCTGTATTATTCAACCTACGGATCATTCTGGGAATGGGCTCCGCCCTGTTATCATTTCAGAATGCCATATTGGGATCACATGGATACATTTCTGAAGTATTTCGAACGCCTTTCCTGGCTGATGAGCCAGGGACATACAGTTTGTGATGTGGCAATTGTATATCCTGTCGCTCCATATGAAGCTGAAACGGGTGGAGATACTGCAAGAAATACATCATTTGATCTGGGAAGAAAATTGATGGCTGCAGGAATAAATTTTGAATTTATTGATAATGAATCCCTTGGCCGGGCTGTTGTTGAAAATGGATGTCTGAAGGTAAAAGACGCGGGAACTTCCTATAAAGCTCTGATTTTCGCTGATATGAATACAGTACGATGGCAAAGCATTGAAAAAGCTGCATCTTTTGCAGAAGGTGGCGGTAATGTGTTTTCTGTTGGCGCCATACCCTCTGCTTCCGACAGAGCCGGCAGATATGACGGCGAGCTGATCATGATAAACGAAAAAACATTTAAGCAAAATTGCCGGTTCAACAACACAGATGAAGCTGTTATTGCAATTAAAAATTCATTCAAGCAGGATGTTTCAGGAAAAGAACAAACTGTACGCTACTTTCACCGGAGGGCAGGGTTCCGGGATATTTACATGGTTATGGATGCTAATCCAGGATCTCTTGTCGAATTCCGGTGTAAAGGAAGCGCAGAGATATGGGATCCCTGGACAGGAAACACAAAACCTCTCAGGGTGCGGGAAGAAACTCCGTCAGGAACAATTGTAGAACTTCCTCTTGAAAATTATGAAGCATGTATTGTTGTATTTACACCGGGGAAAAAACATATCAATCCACCTGAAAATAAAAATATTGATGTTAAAGAAATATATATATCCCCTGAATGGAATGTCAGTTTTATTCCGACAATGAATAATAAATGGGGAGATTTCCGGTTGCCTGCGGGGAATAATAAGATCATAGGACTTGAAGCGAGACGTTTCAAATGGGCACGGGAAACAGCAGAAGTGTCAAAAGCAGCCATGTTTCCCGGAACTGATGATTCCGGATGGGAGGAAAAGCAGCATAGTTTCGGGACTCAGTTTTATATTCTTGGGCCGATCCCGGAAAATGTTGGTATTTATTACTTTGAGAAAAGGCTTGCCGCTTTGACAAGTATTGATCCTTCTGTACCGGAATATGTATATGGAAGAAAATTTATGTGGCAGCCATATGATATTTCATGGAGATGGGGTAAAGAAGGTGATCCGGGTCATCAGGGCTATCACGGACTTAAACGCAAGGTAACCGATGATTTTCTTTGCCTTGGCAAACCGGAACAGGGATTTCATGAGATCCGGTATGTTGATGAGATACCGAATGGAAGATATTATGTCTGGACAAGCGCCACTGTATCACGGGATATAACAGCCGATATTCTTTTCAGGGACAAAAAGCCTGATATTGATAGTCGCTCCTCGCCTGTTCTTTATCCGGCAGTCATTTATGTAAATGGAAAACCCGTATCGCTTACTGAAAACGGGATCAGCCTTAACGCCGGTATTAATCCTATACTGCTCAGGTTTGACAGTGCGGGCCGTGGTCATTTTGTAGTAAGGCAAAAGGACGTTCCCGAACCGTCTGTCTGTAAATTATTATCAATGCGATGGTCAGGTGATAAGGGTGTTATTCCCTTCGATATCACCTCCGGACAAATATCGGCTGAATGGTTCAGGTTCGTTACAGCTCCGGGAACATCGGCTATTGTTCTCAGCACACCCGGAAAAGCCGAAGCCTGGATAGATGGTGTTCCAATGAAAAAGATGGCAAATGGACGCTATGTTGCGGAAGAAATTCCGCAAAGAGCTGCAGTCGTTGCAATACGTATAAGTCCACCAGAACCGGGAATCACAGGCGGAGCTCTCATTCCGGAGCCTGTAATAATAGAAACTGACGACAGCGGCCTGATGAAAACAGGTGACTGGTCTGA
>CAZPMM010000327.1:0-3307 GCA_964587405.1 uncultured Rikenellaceae bacterium | reverse complement strand
GCAAAGCTTGATGAGACCGGGGGGAGTTATAATATATTTGGTCAGCCTTATGCGCAGTATTTCAGGGCTGATGTGGATTTAAGATATAATGTGATAATCAATGATATCAGCTCTGTTGTATACAGGGGATTTATCGGAGCAGGGATTCCATATGGCAATTCCCGGGCGATACCATTTGAAAAACAGTATTTCGGAGGCGGAGCGAACGGAATAAGGGCCTGGCAGGTAAGAACCCTTGGCCCGGGTTCATATGTACCCGACCGGACTACCTTCCTTAATCAGACGGCAGATATTAAGCTTGAAGCCAATATCGAGTACAGGTTCAAATTATTCTGGATACTTGAAAGTGCTGTTTTTCTTGATGCAGGGAACATCTGGTCGTTCAATGACAATTCACAGGAAGGTTCAGAATTCCATATTAAGAATGTGCTGAATGATATTGCCCTGGGAACAGGAATGGGACTAAGGTTCGACCTCGATTTTGTACTGATACGTGCCGATATAGGTATGAAACTAAGGGATCCAAGCCTGCCCTCAGGTTCAAGATGGATCAACAGCTGGACCGATTACAAGAGGGTGACGGAAGGCGGAAGAATTTTTGCTTTTGTCATAGGGATCGGTTACCCGTTCTGATACCCTGTAAAATTAATCCATATTATTCTCAGGAAAACTCTTTTATTTCCCCTTATTTTATTAAATTGCAGTTGTCTTACTGCATTTTTATGGATCGTTTTTTTTCGCAATCATTGAAGGAATGGTTTGGATATACCCGGCGTGAAAGGAGATCATCATTTATTCTTCTCCTGCTGATTGTTACTGTGGGCGGTATCAGATTCATTATTCCAAACCTTAAGATGAACATGGAGTTAAAACCTCTTGAAAGATCATTTATTGTAACAGAAGATAATAATATGTGCATTCCTCAGGAGCCAGAACCTTATATCAAAAGGGTAAGAAAACCGGGAATAACCGATCTTAATAAATGTGATTCTGCTGCTCTTGAGGCTCTTCCCGGAATTGGACCTGTGCTTTCGGCCAGGATAATAAAGTACAGAAAGTTACTGGGAGGCTTTGCTGATGTTAGTCAGCTCAGGGAGGTTTACGGCTTACAGGAGGAGACTTATAATAAAATAGTATCAGTTTTAAAAGCCGACCCGGCAGATATTAAAAAAATATCAGTAAATAAAGCAGAATTCAGTAACCTGATACGCCTGCCATATTTTGAAAGATATGAAGTAAACTCCATTCTCAGGTACAGAGAGTTACAAGGGAAGATAGGGAGTTGTGATGAACTGGTCGAAAACAATATTCTTACCAGTGAGAAAGCTGACAGGGTAAAATGGTATCTCGATTTTAGCGAATAAATTATCTCCGGCTATTCTCCGTTCATATGACGCTTTAGGGGACATGCCTTCACAGGGTAAAGTCTGAAGTATAAGTTTCTGTAAGAGTGAAATACTTAAGCTGAAATCCCGGTCAATCTTTTTTAAGTAAACTTTAACGTTTGTGATTTTGAATTTATTGAAATAATCAGTATCTTTAATTTGTTTAAGTCAATGATGAAAAAGGACTAATATAAATACATAGTAAACATGAAAATACGTTATATGAATAAATTATCTCCATAAATGTTTTGGAAAAAATAATTCAATTCTTAAATTTGCGCCTCGTTTAAAACAGATTTTTTATTATGATCATTGTACCATTAAAAGAAGGCGAAAACATTGAAAGAGCTTTAAAAAAGTTCAAGAGGAAGTTCGAAAAGACGGGTGTGTTACGAGAATTAAGATCCCGTCAGGCATTTGTTAAGCCTTCAGTTCGCAGAAGGGAAGAAATAAAGAAGGCTAAATACGTTCAGAAGATGCAGGATAACGAAGATTAATCTTCTTCCTGTTTCCGGAAAATTTTGCTTATACCGATATCTGGTTCCTTCATGGATCATAAGGAATCGTTTTTACAATATTTAAAATATGAAAAGCGGTATTCACCGCATACGATAAGGTCATACCAGAATGATCTTAATCAGTTTCAGTTATACCTTTCGACAGATCTGGATGGTATAAAATCAGCAGACATATCATCTCATCATTTGCGTGCATGGATTATAAGTATGATGGATAAGGGAATGAATCCTGTAAGTGTACACCGGAAGATTTCCTGTCTGCGTGTTTTTTTCCGCTGGCAGCGCAAAGAAGGGATCATCACAAATGATCCCATGGAAAAGGTTGTACTTCCGAAGCGAAAAAAGACTTTACCTTCATTTATAAGAGAAGAGGCTATGGACAATCTTCTTGACAATTATAATTTCGGTAATGATTTCAAAGGGTTGAGAAACCGTACGATAATTGAAATGCTTTATCTTACCGGGATCAGGAGATCGGAGTTGATAGGCCTGAAGATTAACGATATTGATTTTTCCGGTTTAACAATCAAAGTCACAGGCAAAAGGAACAAGCAGCGGATCATTCCTCTGACCGGGCATTTTATCAGGAGTCTGCGAGAATACATTCAAGTAAGGGAGGGGATCAGATGCGACGAAAATGAGAACCATTTATTTATTACTGAAAAGGGCAACAAATTATATGATAAATGTGTTTACAATATAGTTAAAGTGTATCTTTCAATGGTTACAACAAACGAAAAGAAAAGTCCACATATTCTGAGGCACACTTTTGCAACGCACATGCTGAACCGGGGAGCTGATCTCAATGCTGTTAAGGAGTTCCTTGGTCATGCAAATCTTTCGGCCACGCAGGTTTATACTCATAATACATTTGAAAAACTCAGAAAAATATATAAGCAGGCTCATCCCAGAGCTTAAGTTTAATCTACAAAAACAGGAGGTACTACTATGAACGTTCAGATTCATTCGGTCCGGTTTGATGCCGACAAAAAGTTAATAGATTTTGTTAATCAGAAGTTGGGAAAACTAACTCAATACGGAGAGGAAATTGTCAATGCTGAAGTATACCTCAGGCTAGACAACGATCAGACAAAGGAAAACAAAATCAGTGAAATCAAGCTGAATATTTCGGGTGGGCCTTTATTTGCTAAAAAGCAGAGCAAGACTTTTGAAGAAGCCACAGACGGAGCGGTAAATGCCCTTAAAAAACAGATTACCAAACATAAGCATAAGAAGCGGGGGGTATAGTAAGTCAATGTTTAAAATAATTTGATTTATTTTGATAAATAAAATTTAATTGCATACATTTGCACACCGTTTTTTAAGGGTGAGTTATGCCCTAACGGAGTGTTCTTTAAATTGCCGATGTAGCTCAGTTGGTCAGAGCAGCTGATTTGTAATCTG
>CAZPMM010000326.1:0-3333 GCA_964587405.1 uncultured Rikenellaceae bacterium | reverse complement strand
GTTTCATAATGTTACTATTTTCCTTTGATTTGATTATAGTTGATTCGTTTCCCGGAATATCCCATTCAAGGTTAATATATTCATAAACATTTAATTAAGGTTAAACACCAACTTTCACTAATTCACTCATAAATATTATTTAATACGTAAATAACATTGTACAGGTTACATTAATGGCAGTAACTTTTTCCACAATTTATCAGCAAAAACCGAATGTCAAATAATAGATATAAAATTGAAGACATTCTGTTAATATCTATCCGATTTCTGTTGATAACAGTTATATGAAATATTTTGGTATATATGAAAGACATTTCATATCTTTACCCGAGATAAAAGGAAACTGAAAGTTATTTCAAGATTAAAATTGTGAGACCTGATTTGTGCAGGTTATATTCAATGTTTACAGACAGTAACCTTTTTCTTTGAAATGATTGAAGAGCTTGCTGCAATGATAGTCGCGGAGGCCGGCATCTTTAAATGGGTTTAAGTTATCATGGTTTTAGGTTTTTTCATTTCTCCTCTTCTGCCGGCCTTTTTTCTTTATAAAATATTTGATTTTTCAGGAAATTAAAATGTCACTTTTCCGTATCAAAGAGGATACGCAGGGTGGTTTTCATCTTTATAAATATTTATTGGTATTCCACAATGCAATACTATTTTGATTTTTTAAATAAGTGTAAATCAGCGAAATTGAGATATTGCTGCCAGTCAAAAGAAGTAACGTCATGGGCTCCTGTTCTGATATGATAACCAATTATCCCGGTTACAGGTGAATTAACAGGTGGCATAGTTGTTGCAGGAAATCTATCTCCAGTAAGAAGTTTAAATACAGGTGAAGCTGCGACACATGACAGAAATTCGCCTTTGGGGTCAGCCCATCTGTCTTCCTCAGCACTGGCAACATAAACAGGTCGTGGTGCGATCAATGCCAGCAACTGATGCTGATCAACTGGAAGCATTTCCTCCTTTTCATTATACTTATTGAAATTATCACAAAACCAGTGAGGGAATGATCTGTTTATACTTCCCACAGTTTCTCCGAATGCTCTTTTTGAAAGTGCTGCACCACCGCAACCTGAATTATTTGAAATGACAAGTGCAAATCTTTTATCCAAGGCTCCTGCCCAGAGAGCAGTTTTACCCAGACGAGAATGTCCCATAACAATTACTTTTTGATTATCAACTTGAGGAAGTGTTACCAGATAATCCATTGCACGTGAAAGCCCCCATGCCCAACCTGAAATGCTTCCCCATGATGTCAGATCAGGAGACTGATCATATAGTCCGTGAACACCGTTTTTAAATCCGTCGTCATAATCAGGATCAACATCCCCGTAATAAATTGTAGCTAACCCATACCCCCGTGATATGATCATTTCAACCTGCCATGCCGAAGCAGCAATTCCTCTTCCTTCTTCAGATGCTTTGTTATCAAATACTCCGTATGCTTTATTATTTCTCATCCAGCTATCGGGAATAATTATACCAGTTTCTGATGTGACCGTGTGATTACCATTAAAATTATATCCAAGGAAGAAAGGAATCTTTGATGATGTTTTCGGAAAGTACAAAAGCATGGTAATTGTCAATTCTTTTACACCATTTCTGAGAGTCAGGTCAATTTCCTTCCTCACAGCCTTACCATTTAATGCATTCTTATCTGATGAAATTTCATTTGCCTGAATTTCTCCTTTCCATTCCGGTGCAATTCCATAGACTTCATTTTCGAAAATTTTAAGGATTTCTTCACGCCGTTTCATCCAGCTTTTTTTATTGCGCACAGAGTTACCATTATCAAATTTCAAAGGATCGGGCAGTTTATAATCCGGCACCTTTGATTCATCATAATTTGCAACGAATTTTTGTCCCGACAAATTTGAAAAATTCAACAGGAACAGAATTACAGGAAAAATTAAAACTGACTTTTTCATGTTAATTAAGTATAAAGGTTTAAACAATCCGGTCTTCAACAGTATTCCCACTGAGCAGGTATAAAAAAGGTTAAACCCATCTTCTACCGTTGATGAGCTTAAAAAAACATAAAAAGAGATTAATATGTTTATATTTTAATGAATATTTTTTTCTTATAAAGCCAGTAACATAAATACCAAAATCCTGCCCACACGCCAATGCTTGTAAGTATACTGACCGTAAGTTCTCCAGTCCATGAAAGCAGAAGCTTAATGAACGGGCCGATCATTTTTTCAATAAGATTACCACTTCCTATATGAAAGAATATATATATAAAAATACAGTTCATACCCACAACGACAAAAAACCAGACAAATTTCGGAAACATTTTTTTTACATCAATAAACCAGTAGCATAGGCAAAGGACAAGTATTGACCAACCTCCGCTGACAAACACGAAAGATGAAGTAGCAATTTTTTTGATAATAGGAGTTATATTAAGAAGATCGAGAGCATAACCTGCAGCCAAAGCAGCCACACCTGCAATTATCAGTATCTTTATCTTTTCCTTCGGTGATTTGTCGCTCATCAGGAGTTTACCGCAGAGCACACCCCATACTGTGTGAGCAGTTGTTGAAACAAAGTTAAGTGTTGCCCATATACTTGCTTTATCCACCCCTTCTATCTTGTTGTTGAACCAGGCTCCCAGGTTTTCATAAGGTACCCAGGGATGATTAAATCCTGCGACGGGAAAAAAGCGGTATGCAAGATCAATAAGAAGAAGAATTGCCAGTGTAAAAATTATCTGAAAGCTAAAGCTCTTATTCCTTATCAGGAAAGCAACAATATAAGTTACTGACAACTGTGCCAGAACATTCTGGAATCTGAATACCAGACGATCAGCCTCAATAAAATATAAAGCCCATCCGAAAAACAACAAAAGAAAGGCTCTTTTGAATGCATGCCGGTTAATTTTACTGATACTATCGCCTTTCCTTATTCTGTTGGCAACAGCAAATGGAATGGCAACACCTACTATAAACATGAAAAATGGCTGTATAAGATCCCAGAAATGGAGTCCATGCCATTTATGGTGTTCCAGCTGAGTTCCAAGAAACTGGAAGAATCCGCTGTCGATCTTCAACAGTTTTCCATAAAGAAGAGAAGCTTCGCCTGCAAGAAGAAACATGGTAAAACCCCGGAAGAAATCTACTGAGGTTACTCTTCCCGGCAAAGGAGATAAAGGTGTCTGCGAAGTATTACTCATAGGATCGGTTTTAATTTTGTAAAATAAGTTTCCTGAATAATTTCAATTATTCAGTTCAAACATAAATATTTTTTAAAAATCAGTTTTGTTTGCAGATTAAAAAATAAATATGTACTGCTCTCAAAATTATTAAATATTGAAGAAAGTCGGGG
>CAZPMM010000325.1:0-3348 GCA_964587405.1 uncultured Rikenellaceae bacterium | reverse complement strand
TGAGTGTCAAGATACTTACAAGAGAGGATATTATCAAGATCATCGGCTATCTTATCGAACTGATCAATGCCAAAACAGATGTAGATGATATTGATCATCTCAGTAACAGAAGAGTAAGAACGGTTGGAGAACAGTTGTATGCACAGTTTGGAGTCGGACTTGCACGTATGGCACGTACGATTCGTGAGAGGATGAATGTCAGAGATAATGAGGTGTTTACTCCGGTTGACCTGATAAACTCAAAAACACTTTCATCGGTAATTAATTCTTTCTTCGGAACCAACCAGTTGTCACAGTTTATGGATCAGACCAACCCTCTTGCCGAGATGACTCACAAGAGGCGTATGTCGGCCCTCGGACCAGGTGGTCTGTCGCGAGAAAGAGCTGGTTTTGAGGTCAGAGACGTTCATTATACTCACTATGGCCGTCTTTGCCCAATAGAAACACCGGAAGGTCCAAATATCGGTCTTATTTCATCGCTTTGCGTTTATGCAAGGATAAATGACCTTGGATTTATTGAAACTCCATACCTGAAAGTAAATGAAGCAAAAGTCGATTTCAGCAATGAGGGAATAGTGTGGATGAGCGCCGAGGAAGAGGAACAGAAAATGATAGCACAGGCAAATGCTCCTGTTACCAAAGAAGGTATGTTTGATGCACCCAGGGTGAAATGCAGGTATGAGGCTGATTATCCATTTGAAGAGATTTCAAAAGTCGACCTTATGGATGTTGCTCCAAACCAGATCGCATCAATAGCTGCATCACTTATCCCATTCCTCGAACATGATGATGCAAACAGAGCGCTCATGGGATCAAATATGATGAGACAGGCTGTCCCGCTAATCAATCCGGAGTCGGCAATTGTGGGAACAGGCCTCGAAACACAGGTCATAAAAGACAGCAGGATATTATATGTTGCAGAAGGCGACGGCGTTGTTGAATATGTCGATTCCAACGAAATAGTAATAAGGTACACACGAACCGACGAAGAAAAATTCGTTAGCTTTGACGATGACGTCAAAAGATATGTCCTGCCAAAATATAAAAAGACAAACCAGAATACCTGTATCAACCTCGTTCCTGTTGTAAAGAAGGGAGAAAAAGTAAAGAAAGGCCAGGTGCTTACCGAGGGTTACGGAACCAAAAATGGTGAACTTGCATTGGGAAGAAACCTTAAAGTGGCATTTATGCCCTGGAAGGGATACAATTTTGAGGATGCGATAGTCATTTCCGAGAAAGTTGTTGAAGAAGATATGTTCACATCTGTACATATTGATGAATATCTTCTTGAGGTGAGGGACACTAAACGAGGTCTTGAGGAACTTACTTCCGATATCCCGAACGTGAGTGAGGAAGCTACCAAATACCTCGACGAGAATGGCCTTATCCGGATCGGAGCACATATACGGCCGGGTGATATCCTGATTGGTAAAATAACTCCCAAAGGTGAGTCAGATCCTTCGCCGGAAGAAAAACTCCTCAGAGCAATTTTTGGCGATAAAGCAGGAGATGTTAAGGATGCTTCACTGAAAGCCGGCCCTTCGCTTGAAGGTGTTGTTATTGACAAGAAACTGTTTACAAGGGCAATAAAGGACAGGAAGGCTAAAGCAATCGAAAAACCTCTTCTCGACAAGATTGAGAATGAATTCAACAAAAATGTTGAGGAACTTAAAGCAAGGCTTGTGGATAAGCTTTTCATACTTGTGAACGGGAAGACTTCCCAGGGTGTTAGGGATTATCTGAATGTTGACATAATTCCCAAGGGAAGTAAGTTCACCCTCAAGCAACTTCAGGAAATCGATTTTCTTAATATCAACCCGAATAAGTGGACTACCGATAAAAAGAAAAACGACAGTATAAAACAACTCCTTCATAATTACATTATCAAATATAAGGAGATTGACGGATTATATAAGCGCAAGAAATATAATATCACTATAGGTGATGAACTGCCTGCAGGTATTGTTCGCCTGGCAAAGGTCTATATTGCCAAGAAGAGAAAGATAAAGGTAGGGGATAAGATGGCAGGCCGTCATGGTAACAAAGGTATTGTGGCAAAGATTGTTCGTGCCGAGGATATGCCGTTTCTTGAAGATGGTACGCCTGTGGATATAGTTCTTAATCCTCTGGGTGTACCTTCTAGGATGAACCTTGGACAAATTTATGAAACGGTTCTGGGATGGGCAGGGCAGAAACTTGGACTCAAATTCTCGACCCCGATCTTTGATGGTGCATCAATAGAACAGATAACCGAATATACAGAAAAAGCCGGTCTGCCGAAATATGGAAAGACCTATCTCTATGACGGCGGAACAGGTGAACGTTTTGACCAACCTGCGACTGTAGGTGTTATCTATATGCTTAAGCTTGGTCATATGGTTGATGATAAAATGCATGCACGTTCAATAGGTCCTTATTCACTTATAACCCAGCAGCCTCTGGGAGGTAAGGCACAGTTCGGAGGTCAGCGTTTTGGCGAAATGGAAGTATGGGCTCTTGAAGCATTTGGAGCAGCTCATATTCTCCAGGAGATACTGACAATAAAATCTGATGATGTCGTTGGACGAGCTAAAGCATATGAGGCAATAGTGAAAGGAGAACCAATGCCACAACCTGGTATTCCTGAGTCACTTAATGTACTGCTGCACGAACTCAGAGGACTTGGTCTGAGCATTATACTTGATTAACGCCTAACCTGCAATTAATTAAATTATTTGAATTAAAAAATTCAGAATATATGTCATTCAGAAGAGATAACAAAACAAAAACCAGTTACTCAAAAATCTCCATAGGTCTTGCTTCACCTGAAGAAATACTTGACCGTTCCAGTGGAGAGGTGCTGAAGCCTGAAACTATTAATTACCGTACCTATAAACCTGAACGCGACGGATTATTCTGTGAGAGGATCTTTGGTCCGGTAAAAGATTATGAATGTCATTGTGGTAAATACAAAAGAATACGTTATAAAGGTATTGTTTGTGACCGCTGCGGTGTTGAAGTGACTGAAAAAAAGGTGCGCCGTGAAAGAATGGGACATATATCCCTTGTTGTTCCGGTTGCTCATATATGGTACTTCAGATCACTTCCTATCAAGATTGGTTATCTGCTCGGACTTCCGCCAAAAAAGCTTGATTCGATAATTTACTACGAAAGGTACGTTGTTATAAATCCCGGAATAAAAGAAGTCGACGGAGTTAAATATCTGAATTTCCTTACCGAGGAAGAATATCTTGAGATCATCGAATCACTTCCTAAGGAAAATCAATATCTCGAAGATAATCATCCTGATAAGTTTGTTGCAGATATGGGTGCGGAAGCACTTTACAAGCTTTTGTCGCGTATTGACCT
>CAZPMM010000324.1:3028-3366 GCA_964587405.1 uncultured Rikenellaceae bacterium | reverse complement strand
ATATTTGGGAGCCGGAAGCCAGTTTCTGTGAGGAGCTTTCTGGTGAAAAAGAAGGCAGAACGGTTTGTCCGGGTCACGTTTGTTTTTCAGCCAATCGATAGCTGTTTCTGTAATGATTTCGGTACAATATCCTTCTTTTTTAACTTTTTTGCCATCTATCAGGAAATCAGGATTATAATACTGGCCTTGTCCCGGTAGTACCATAGAAAAATCGAATCCCTGGGGAATACCGTCAAGATGGATTTTCCCGATCATGGCAGTCTGATAGCCATTAGTTCTCAGTATTTTCGGGAAGTTTTCCTGATCCCAGTTGAAGGGAACTGAATTATCGATCTTTC
>CAZPMM010000324.1:0-3018 GCA_964587405.1 uncultured Rikenellaceae bacterium | reverse complement strand
AACTGTGCTTACCCGTGAGTAAAACAGCACGGCATGGTGCACTGATCGAATTTGTAACACATGCTTTTGTAAATATTGCTCCTTCTTTTGAAAGGCGGTCAATATTGGGCGTTTCATTCAATCCGTATCCGTAAGCACTGACAGCCTGATAAGCATGATCATCACTCATTATGTAAATAATGTTGGGTCGTTTGCTTTTTTGCTGTGAGCTGCAACCAGCTATTGTGGTATATGCTGTTACAAGGGTCAATATCTTGATTAGATTTTTGTTCATCTATTCAATAATCATTATTTCAGATTCATTTCTGAGGGAACTTTTTCATTGCCCTCTCCATTTCTTTTATTGCTTCCTGGTGTCTTTCAAGGCAGGGCGCAAGTGTCGGTCTCCATGGAGCTGTCATAAATCCGTATAATCTTGAAGGATCGATTATTTTTTTACAGTATTCAACTGTTGATTCGAAATTTGTCCCCACTGAGTGATTGCTTCCGGTCGGTATCTGATCATAACCATATTTTTCAAGATCATTGTAAAGATTTACATAGGTCTTGGTCGGATCTTTAAGCTTATTCTGATCAAACTCCTTTCCGTAATACCAGTTGCTCTGAAGTACCGACCGCGGCATTTTTCTGAAGAACACTTCAGGTTTATGCCATGCATAATCTGACCATACCCAAGGACGAATACCATTTTTTTCGACCTCTCCGATATAAAAATAAAGATCACCCCACCAGAGATCATTCTGACGAATCACGGCAAGGTCCTGTCTTGTCTGATAGGAAGCAAGTTCTTCATCCATTCCAATATGGAAGAAGCGCGGTTTGTCAAAGAGGAGTGACACTTCTTCAATAAGATCTTTGCAGACATTATAATAAATATCTGTCGAAACCATACGGCTGTAATCTTTCAGCCATATATCATGAGTTGTTGCAAAATTCAGTTTTGGTATCGGTTCTATACCGAGTTTACGCATTTTTGCCAGCTCGGTTCTTACTTTTTCCGGTTTCCAGGCATTTTTTACAGCTATTTCAGGGTGGCTTTCATATTCAATTCCGTCACCAAGGTCGATAACTACCATATTTATTCCGGTAGCCGCCATATCCTTCAGAAGGGTATCCCATACATCATCGTCAAAAGTCAGATTTGGTCTAAACCCATGAGCCCATTCCCTTGCTTCCTGGCAACTTTTACAATTATAGTTTTCATCCCTGTATTTTAGAGGTATATTGTCCTCCCACATGTTGTAGCTAAGATGGATCAGATATGCCCATATCATTTTTTCTGATTTTGCCTGCTGTGGTAAAAGGAAACCAGGGATGGCGCTTAACATGCCTGCAGCAGCTGTTTGTTTGAGAAAGGTTCTTCGCGTAGTCATAAATAATCAGTTTAATAATTGTTATTGAAAAATGTATCAGTATGTTATGTGAGGAGCACCAAATTAACATTTATTCGCTCCATAGTTCATTTATTAGTTTAACTGTTTCATCAACAAGCTTGTATCCACCCTCAGGCCCGACAAGATAGTTGTCAGCGCTGTATCCTCCTCCTTTTACAGCTTTTTCTGTAGGAAGATATCCGCTGTGGTGGCAGGACAGTTGCACAAGTAAGGTAAGGATCGCTTTGCTACGTGCTTTAATCAGCAATCCATAGTCGAGGAAAAGTTCAAAAGGATTTGTTGCAATAGCAATATCATCAATGCGCAGGACATGAATTTCAGCAGGATTGACATCATCGGTGATATAGAATGGGGGAGAAGGAGGATCTTTAACAGGAAGTACAACTTTTGCAACTGTATGCTTGAAAAGAGGATTATATGAGATATCTTCTTTTACATAGGGAATAACCTCATCAACTGCCCGGCATAACCTTTCCGCGAGTTCCTGCCGTGCAGTTATCCCTTTTCTTTTAAGCATAACGTTTTCAGCCCTTCTGTATATATATTCATGATTTGCCGGTGTAATATCTCCTGCTGTTCCGACCTGAAAGAAGACATGTGTTTCCGCTCCATATTTTTCTTTAATAGCCAGACGGGCTTCGTGATAAAAATCGGAAGAAATGAAATTTGTTCCGTCAGTTACCTGGGCTGTTGCCAATGAGTTGATAACAATACCTGTAAGTTTTCTGCTTGTATCCCAGAAGAATAGCATTCCTACTTTATTGTCATCAGTACCTTCGTAATGAGAAAAATCATTGTCATTTACTCCATACATTCTTGCTGTTCCGTTAAATTTAACTGTCCTCCTGTTATGACCCAGAACAGCATTGCCCAGTCCCCAACTGAATCCTCCCGGCTTTCTTTCCTTCCATGCTTTTATAACGGCATCTTTTACCCTGCTGATGAAGAATGCTTCATATTCTGAAGGTTTCATAACGCCTTTGTCTTTACTTATATCATATAAGTCAAAGAATTCATTATCAATAAAACCCGGGGAGGTATGTGAATGAGTTGCATTAATGAACAATTTTGAGGCATCAAAATCAGACAATTGCCTGGATATTTCAGATTGAATTTTCTTTTGTGTCTGACCTCTTGTAAATAAAATATCACATGATATCATAATAGCTTGCTCTTTTCTGCCATCCCTGCTTATTGTTTCAATTGCCAGAACCGTTGCATTCAAAGGATCCTGCACAGCTTGAGATATCCTTTTGTGTAACTGGCCGATAAGTGCAACAGGTTTCACAGGTGTTATATCAGCTACAGACCAGCCAATATAAAGCTTATCTTCCTGAGCATTAAGAGTTAAACTTGCAGGCAATAGGTAAAAAACCAGAATAGTCAAAGCAAAAATTAAAATTTTTACTATTTTTTTCATTTATATGATAGATTTTTCAATGTAAATTTACTGTTTATTTGGCCAAAAATGCCAAAATACACTCTCCTTTTTCAGGTCAGGGATTTGAAGAAAGTACCTGACCATCTTCAATCAATTTTGAATTAAGTATTTTGTATTTTATATCCTGGACAGCTGATTTATTATCTATGGCAATACATGCTGCTGTTGCAGCCGACTGGCCGA
>CAZPMM010000323.1:0-3381 GCA_964587405.1 uncultured Rikenellaceae bacterium | reverse complement strand
CATTCCTTCCCTTAAGGATATCCTTGTAGTTGATCTTGTAAATCTTCTCCTGGTTGCCTTCTTTGCGGAGGAGGATGATTTCATCCTTGGCGGCCCACTGGGTGAAGCCTCCCGCAATGGCGAATGCCTGTAAAACAGTTAAATTTTTGGTGAGAGGGTATTCTCCGGTTCTGAGCACCTCGCCCAGTATATATATGCGTTGGCTTCCTGGGTTGGTTACGGTCACAGTGACCACCGGTGACGTGACATAATTCTTAAGCCCCCTTTGGAGCATCTCGGTCAATTCCACAGGGGTCACGCCAGCGGCTTGAACGTCCCCGAGAAGAGGGAAGGATAGCTTCCCGTCCGCTCTAACCAAAACTTCCCGGCGTGACAGTTCCGCCTCCTTCCAAGTGGAAATCTCCAGCACATCTCCAGCACCAATACGATATTCAGATGCCTGGGATTTCGTCGACCAGGCCTGTGAACTCTTGTCTTGGGAGAGCACCGGTTGGCCTATGCCGAGAAGGCAAAGGCAAAATATTTGTATGATCAATACAGGTTTCTTCCCCATAAGCCGGTCTCCTTTACCCTGCAGTTGCAAAAAAAGATCAAAAAATAGTAAATAAAGAAGTAAAAAAAACTTGCGGAAGCCCGTGGAATATGGTTTAAAGCGATTATCTTCCAAAATAATCGACCAGATCCAGGAGGCCACCGCAAGTGAAGTCCAGTAAAACACACATTTTGGCAAAATTCCACAAGATTCCGGTACTTCGTTTCGAGGACCAAGAGCTGACCTCTTTTTCGGGACTGCTGGTCTTTCAACAGCTCTTCCAACGCATCCAGCTGAAGCAGCGGCTGCAAGCCTGTTTTGCCCATTTGAAACTTTCGCCGATCTTTGGCCGGCATCTGGTTATCCTGCTGTTGATCGTGCATCTGCTTTTAGGCTTTCGCCGGTTGCGCGAGCTCGATTATTACCGTGACGATCCCATTGTGTTGCGGCTGATGGGTTTGCGCCGGCTTCCGGATGTAGCCACCGTCAGCCGCGCCCTGATGCAGATCGATGCCGATGGGGTTGAGCAAGTGCGGCGGCTGTCGCGCAATATGGTACTGGAAGGACTTCAGCGCGAACAATTTCCTCGATTGACCTTTGACTTTGATGGTTCGGTTCAATCCACCCGAGGCCACGCCGAGGGCACGGCGGTGGGGTTCAATAAAACCAAGAGGGGCGCCCGCAGCTATTACGATTTGTTTTGCACGGTGGCGCAAACCGGACAATTTTTCGACCGGTTGCATCGGCCGGGCAACGTGCACGATTCCAATGGGGCCGCCGAGTTCATGCGGGCCTGTTTTACCGAAGCCCGGGCGGTGCTGAAAAACACGATTTTTGAATCCCGGCTGGACTCGGCCTTCTTCAACGAGGAGGTCTTGGGCGGTTATAATCGCCAAGGGGTTCAATTCAGCGCCTCGGTGCCCTTTGAACGCTTTCCCGCTCTCAAGGCCATGGTCGAAAGCCGCCGGCGCTGGAAGAAGATGGATGGCCAATGGTCGTATTTTGAAACCCGGTGGAAGCCCAAATGCTGGGAAGAAGGCACCTTTCGGTTCATTTTCACCCTGCAGTTGCAAAAAAGATCAAAAAAATAGTAAATAAAGAAGTAAAAAAAACTTGCGGAAGCCCGTGGAATATGGTTTAAAGCGATTATCTTCCAAAATAATCGACCAGATCCAGGAGGCCACCGCAAGTGAAGTCCAGTAAAACACACATTTTGGCAAAATTCCACAAGATTCCGGTACTTCGTTTCGAGGACCAAGAGCTGACCTCTTTTTCGGGACTGCTGGTCTTTCAACAGCTCTTCCAACGCATCCAGCTGAAGCAGCGGCTGCAAGCCTGTTTTGCCCATTTGAAACTTTCGCCGATCTTTGGCCGGCATCTGGTTATCCTGCTGTTGATCGTGCATCTGCTTTTAGGCTTTCGCCGGTTGCGCGAGCTCGATTATTACCGTGACGATCCCATTGTGTTGCGGCTGATGGGTTTGCGCCGGCTTCCGGATGTAGCCACCGTCAGCCGCGCCCTGATGCAGATCGATGCCGATGGGGTTGAGCAAGTGCGGCGGCTGTCGCGCAATATGGTACTGGAAGGACTTCAGCGCGAACAATTTCCTCGATTGACCTTTGACTTTGATGGTTCGGTTCAATCCACCCGAGGCCACGCCGAGGGCACGGCGGTGGGGTTCAATAAAACCAAGAGGGGCGCCCGCAGCTATTACGATTTGTTTTGCACGGTGGCGCAAACCGGACAATTTTTCGACCGGTTGCATCGGCCGGGCAACGTGCACGATTCCAATGGGGCCGCCGAGTTCATGCGGGCCTGTTTTACCGAAGCCCGGGCGGTGCTGAAAAACACGATTTTTGAATCCCGGCTGGACTCGGCCTTCTTCAACGAGGAGGTCTTGGGCGGTTATAATCGCCAAGGGGTTCAATTCAGCGCCTCGGTGCCCTTTGAACGCTTTCCCGCTCTCAAGGCCATGGTCGAAAGCCGCCGGCGCTGGAAGAAGATGGATGGCCAATGGTCGTATTTTGAAACCCGGTGGAAGCCCAAATGCTGGGAAGAAGGCGGCTTTCGGTTCATTTTCACCCGCCAGAAAACCAAACGCCAACGCAAGGGCCCCATGCAGCTGAATCTATTCGAGCCTCGGGATTTCAATTTCGACTACCGGGTCATTGTGACCAACAAACGGGAATCGGCTAAAAGCGTGGTGCGTTTCCATCATGGCCGGGGCTCTCAGGAGGCCATCTTCGGGGATGCGAAAAATGACGCCGCTCTGGATGTGATTCCCACCAAACGGTTGATCGGCAATCAACTCTTTACCCTGTGTGCGATGATGGCCCATAACCTGTCCCGCGAGTTGCAGATGCTGGCGTCTCCGGTGGCTGAAAGGGCGCTTCCGAAGCGGCCGGCCGCCTGGGCCTTCGAAAAACTGGATACGCTACGGCATCGGCTCATCCAAAGAGCGGGCCGGCTCACCAGACCCCAAGGCCGGCTCACCCTCACGCTGAGTGCCAATGAGGCCGTGCGAAAAGACTTGCTGCACTTCCTGGATGTGTTGCAAAAAGCCGCGTGATCAAAAAGAAGTGATCAAAAAGAAGCAAAAAATTCGAAATTTATGCAACGCTGGGGGTTTGTCTGCTCCCATAGTCCTTCTCCAATTTTTGAATTGTTAAACCGCAGGATAAAATGGCCGGCGAAGCTCTTCATGAGAGCAGGCCGCTCAACCGCTTCAGTCTCGCATTTGGGGTGGTTTTGTTTATAAGATCTCCTGATAGGTGCAGTCAAATTTTTTTTGGGATCCGCGACCCACTCTACCCGGCTCCGCGATAACCTCAGGCTACCCACTTTGAATA
>CAZPMM010000322.1:0-3398 GCA_964587405.1 uncultured Rikenellaceae bacterium | reverse complement strand
GACAAGTTTTTTGAGAGCTTCCGGATCACCGGCTCGTATTTTCCTTGCCAGTTCAACCTCTTCTTCAGGCGTAATCAAATCCACCTTGCCTATCTCCTGAAGATATTTATCCAGAGAAGGTATATCACGGTTTGTAACCTGCTTTGTTATTTTTAATTGTCGCATAACAAACCCGCGTTGGTTTCGATAAATCAGGACCTCAAACTACAATTTTAATAAAAAAAAAGATGCGCTCGACGAATATCATAATATTTTTTTGGGAAATTCATTTATAATTGATAAATTGCCGCGTTTTTATCATAGTTGAGTATAAATCTTTTATTCAACTTGACAAATACCGTTGCATTTTTTTTATTAAATTGTTAGATAGCTGACTTTTTATTATAATTGTACCGGTTTTCAGGACATGTAATATAAGCGTTACATTATCTGTCTGGCTCATAATCATTCTTGATCCGGTTTCCAAAAAACAAATCAAAGTGCTCATTTTTTATATTCCATTCATTATTAATTAGATATGTACGACATCCTTGAATTAAGTAAAAAGCTACTTCCCGAATTAAGGCAAATAGCTAAGGAACTTAATATTAAAAAAGCTGATTCTCTTAAGAAACAGGACCTTGTTTACAAAATTCTTGATCAGCAGGCTATAGAAGCTTCTGAACCAAAGAAGAATCAAAAGCAGGAAGAAATATTTCCTGATAATTCAAAAAAGGAATCAGATCTTGGTACCAGGCGTGGTAAAAGACCAAGGACCAATAAACCTGTATCTAACAGACCAAAAGAATCAGTGATATCTGTTTCTCCGGGAAATATATCACCTTCTGTTTCAAAGAGCGGAGATGAACGGCGTGAACATCTGAAGTCCTTTGCCAGGACAGATGAAAAACCCGATCTTTTCCATCAACAGGAAAAACAGTCTGAAGAAAGAAGAACACCTGCATGGAGACCCGATCAGCGTCGTGATGAAAAAAGAAACGGTCTGGTCAGGTTCGAAAAAAGAAAGGAAAACGATACGGCTAAAACTGTGAAAGAAGTTATTCCTGAACCGGCACACGAAGCACCTGTAACTAAAGGAGATCTTTCTTTCCCGGAAACAACAACGACAGAAATTAATGTTCCCGGGGATAATAGTACTGCAAGTTCAACAGTAGCGGAAGTAACCCCCGAAAAAGAGGAAAAGAAAGAAAAGCCTTATGAATTTGAAGGCATCATTTATAATACCGGAGTGCTTGAGATAATGCCTGATGGTTACGGATTTCTGAGATCTGCCGATTATAATTATCTTAATTCACCTGATGATATTTATGTATCCCAGTCCCAGATAAAACTTTTCGGATTAAAGACCGGTGATACGATCAAAGGTACAATCCGTCCGCCTAAAGAGGGAGAAAAATATTTCCCTCTTATCAAAGTGGATGAGATTAACGGAAGAAGTCCTGATTATATAAGGGACAGGGTTCCTTTTGATTTTCTGACACCTCTTTTTCCAAATGAAAAATTTACACTATGCACTCCCGGAGAAGGAAGTCTTTCTGTAAGGGTTATCGATATGTTCACGCCTATAGGAAAAGGACAGAGAGGGCTTATCGTTGCACAGCCCAAGACAGGAAAGACAATTCTGCTTCAGGAAATAGCAAATGCAATTGCAAAATATCATCCTGATGTCTATCTGATGATCCTTCTTATCGATGAAAGGCCTGAAGAAGTAACAGATATGGCACGTAATGTCAAAGCTGAAGTAATTGCTTCCACCTTTGATGAGCCCGCTGAAAGACATTGCCGTGTGGCAAATATTGTCCTTGAAAAAGCCAAAAGACTTGTTGAATGCGGTCATGATGTTGTGATCCTGCTCGACTCGATCACCAGGCTTGCAAGAGCATTCAATACCACCGCTCCGGCATCAGGAAAAGTCCTTTCGGGAGGTGTCGATTCAAATGCATTACATAAACCCAAAAGATTCTTTGGTGCTGCACGTAATATAGAAGATGGTGGTTCACTTACAATTCTGGCAACAGCACTTACTGATACCGGTTCCAAGATGGACGATGTGATATTTGAAGAATTCAAGGGAACAGGTAATATGGAACTTCAGCTCGACAGAAAACTGTCGAACAGAAGGATTTTCCCGTCAATAGACATACCCGCTTCAAGTACCCGGCGAGAAGACCTGCTTCTTAATAAAAATATCATGCAGAAAATATGGGTTCTCCGTAATTATCTTGCAGACATGAATTCTGTTGAAGCAATGGAATTCCTCAGAGACAGACTGATGCAGTCCAAGTCAAATGAAGAATTCCTGATCTCCATGAATGGTGGTTAATATGTACAAAATTCTATACATTTGTAGTCTTGTTAAAAAGATAACAATCAAACATTATTTATTTTCATAAAACATGAGAAAGAAAAGATTTATAACATGCGACGGTAACCAGGCCGCATCGCACATTGCATATATGTTCAGCGAAGTCGCTTGCATATATCCTATCACACCATCATCAACAATGGCCGAATATGTTGATGAATGGTCTGCTAACGGACTTAAAAACATGTTCGGCGAACAGGTAAAAGTTGTAGAAATGCAATCAGAAGGTGGTGCAGCCGGTGCAGTTCATGGTTCTCTTCAGGCCGGCGCACTATGTTCAACATTCACAGCTTCCCAGGGATTACTACTAATGATCCCAAACATGTATAAAATTGCTGCAGAACTTCTTCCTGGAGTATTCCATGTAAGTGCCAGGACGATAGCAGCACATGCTTTATCAATTTTTGGCGATCACAGCGATATATATGCAACACGTCAGACAGGTTTTGCAATGCTTGCAAGCAGCAGTGTTCAGGAAATCATGGATCTGGCAGGTGTAGCACATCTTTCTGCTATTAAATCAAGAATACCTTTCCTTCATTTCTTTGACGGATTCAGAACTTCAGCCGAAGTACAAAAGATAGAAGTAATTGAAATGGAAGACATGAAAAAGCTTGTCGACTGGAAAGCTCTGGAAACATTCCGTAATAACGCTCTCAATCCCGAGCACCCTGTTACAAGAGGTACAAATCAGAACCCTGATATTTTCTTCCAGGCTAAAGAAGCTATCAACAGGTTTTATGAACCTATTCCGGATATCGTAAACGCTTATATGGCAGAGATAACCAAAATAACCGGACGGGAATATAAACCTTTCATGTATTATGGAGCTCCCGATGCAGAAAACATAATTGTCGCAATGGGTTCGATAACCGATACAACAAAAGAAGTAATTGATTACCTGGCAGCAAAAGGTGAAAAGGCAGGTTTGCTGACAGTTCATCTTTACCGCCCTTTCTCAGAGAAATACTTCTTTGATGTTCTGCCGAAATCAGTTAAAAAGATCTCAGTACTTGACAGGACAAAAGAACCT
>CAZPMM010000321.1:0-3408 GCA_964587405.1 uncultured Rikenellaceae bacterium | reverse complement strand
AAATGGATATGTAAATGTCACTATCCCAATCAGCAAAGGCTATTCCCTTGTGGTATTTGAATAATAATGTTGATAACAACCTTATTTTACATTAATAAAACATAATTTAATAAAAATTAAACTATTATGAACACTACAACAATTCCAAAACAAGAATTTTATGACCGTATTTCAAAATTTCAGGCCAATATCAAAGCAGCAGGACTTGATGCATGTCTTGTTCATGCTTCTGAATCGGATATGGCTAATGTAAGGTATCTCAGTGAATACTGGCCTGTATTTGAATCATCTGCAGTATTCGTTCCTGCCGTGGGAGAGCCTGTCCTGTTGGTAGGACCGGAGAGTAATATTTATGGCGCTCAGCGAAGTGTTTTAAAGAATATAGAGAAAATGATAGAATATCGTGAGTCAGCAGAGCCTGAATGCCCCGGTATGACATTTGCAACCTATAAAGAAATTCTCTCTAAATATGCTCCTGGAACAAAAAAGCTTGGAATTGTAGGATGGGCAATAACAACGCTTCCGGTATATATGTCACTTAAAGAACAACTTCCTGATGTTGAATTGATTAAAGCTGACCATACACTTCTTCCATTGCGTTTTGTAAAAAGTGAAAACGAATTGGATTGCATGAGAAAAGCGTTCCAGATATCAGAAAAGGCAATCGATGCAATCCTTAATGAGATAAAACCTGGAATGACAGAATACCAGGTTGTTGGAATTGCTCAGCGTGAAATTTACAAGAACGGTGGCGAATATGAAGGTCATTCATTATATGTATTCTCCGGGCAATCGACCAACAATGCAATCTCCAAACCGACTCATAAGAAAATAAAAGAGAATGAAGTTATCCAGCTTGGGATCGGGGCAAGGGTCAGTGGATATTCATCAAGTGTCGGACTGCCTTTTTCAATAGGCCCTTTACCTGAACGTAAAAAGAAACTCATTGAGTTCGGTTTGGAAGCACATTTCAAGACCATTGAAATGATAGCAGCAGGAAAAGAGGCCGGAGCTATCGTAAGAGATTATGAGAAGTGGGTTAAGTCAAGAGGATATGAAAAATATATGCTTTACGGCCCCTGTCATTCAATTGGTATGATGGAAGTGGAACAACCCTGGATGGAATCAACATCTGATTATGTTCTGAAGGAAAATATGACTTATCAGGTAGATACTTTTTTCTATGATCATGATTTCGGTCTTCGTTGGGAAAACGGGATCATTGTTAAAGAAGGAGGAGTTGAAAAACTATCTTCAAAATATATGAAACTGGTTGAAATTTAGGCGGGAATTACTTTTAGTAAAAATAAAGAATAAGGCTTATGCGTTACGAAATGATGTTCCCGGACCAGATCCGGGAAGCTATTGATAATAATACTCCTGTTGCAATGGCTCTGGGAGTTCTGGAATATCATGGTGAACATCTGTCACCAGGTGTTGATACTCTGCTTGTGGTACGTGCTCTGGAGATGCTTGAAAAAGAGATGCCATTGGTTATAATGCCGCCTTTCTATTATGGTGCAGGGACTTATGCTGTTGCACCTCCTGAACGTAAGGGAGGTATCCATGTTGATTCCGCTGTGCTTAACCAGTTTGCCCGACAACTTTTTTACAACCTTCTTAGGATTGGTTTCAGAAATATTTATGTATTCGTACATCATCAGAGTGAAAATTTTGTCAACGGCATGCCAACAGACCTGGCATTTAAACTTGCAGCCCGTCAGGAAATCTTTGCTTTTATTGAACGCGAACAAGGTGATGGTTGGTGGGGTGACAATACTTCTTCCACCTATTACGAGGACCATGAAAAAGGTGGAGATCCTTTTAACTGGATCCATATCTGTCCATTTATGAGCACTGAAGCCCAGGCAGTTTATCCTATCGATCATGCTGGAGAGCAGGAAACCTCCCTGATGATGGCTTTCTGTTCGGAATGTGTCGATATGAAGAGGTTTGTCGAAGGAAACTGGTATTCCCAGGGAGCAAAGAAGGCTTCTGTCGATTATGGAAACAAAGCAAAGGAGATCATCCTGCGGGATATGAAAAAAGCTATGGGAAAATAGATCATGTCTGGCACGGATTTATCAGACCTCCTGAACAGAGCCTATCGACGGTCACACCTGATCGGTTCGGCAGATAATGGTATTATTGCGGCGCTTGATCTTGAAGGACGCTTGTTCACCGTAATAAATGGAAAAGTGATAAACAGGGTGGTGCCATCAGCCATTATCAACAGAAGTAATAAGGATGCTTATCTTAACCCTGGTGGAGATGCACTATGGCCTGCACCCGAAGGAACCTGTTTTGGCTATGAATATGCGACAGGCAGATGGAAGGTGCCTCCGGCAATTACCGGAGCTGTATGGGAAATCATATCATGTACTTCCGACAGTGCTGTATTAAGAGCCGAAATAGATCTGGTGAATAACCTGCAGATTGGTATACCTTGCGAATTCGAACGTCATATTAAAACCGGATTCAAAAATGGTGTTTTTGTCCAGGATGTTACTGAACTGATAAGATACACAGGCACAAAACATCTTGACAGAAAACAATTTTTGCTGGCACCATGGTCATTGTGCCAGTTTGATTCTGGTAGTGGATGCAGAGTAATAGTGGATGAGCCGGCTGCAGATGATATCTGGGACTTGTATTCCCCGAGTTTGTCAATGAGGGGTTTTTCAGATGGTCAATATATTGTCAATACAAAAACCGATTTCAGGTTTCAGCTTGGACTGGGGAAAAATGTCGGATGGATCAGGTACATTAAAGGTGACGAATTCAGTGTCACAAGATATTCCGGTAAAATATCCGGAGATCTGAAGCACATTGATATATCTGATATTCCTCCCGACCGTCAGCCTTCGTCAAGAGGTGTCAGCCTGAGCATCTATTGTGATCCTTCGGGTTTCATGGAAATAGAAGCATGCGGAGGTTCTCCTGAAAAGCTTGAACCCGGAACGGAGACTAGTGTCAATATTATTACGGAATACCAGATCAATAATTGATACAGGATTCGCTGAGCAATATTTAATAAATATAACACAAAACAAATTTATATGACTAATACTCAAAAGACTCTGGTCATTCCCCTGATTTTGATCGGATCGATGTTTGGTGTGCTGGGTTTTGCCCTTGGCATAAATGCGTTTTTTATACCCTTTGTACAAAAGGCCTTCAATATTTCCATTACAATGTCGTATCTGGTGATGACCGCAACATTCGCATCATTTGTTGTTTTCGGTATCCCATCCGGATATATTATCAAGAAAACCGGGTATAAAGGAGGAATGATCATCGCATTCCTAATTATGGCAATTGGTTTCTTCCTTGTTGCGCCTGCGGCGAAGCTGATAAGCTTTCCGCTTTTTCTGCTGGCATTATTCGTCAGCGGTATGGGTCAGACAT
>CAZPMM010000320.1:0-3415 GCA_964587405.1 uncultured Rikenellaceae bacterium | reverse complement strand
TCCATGCTACATCTGCAGGTGCCATTATACAGACGCTGTCAGGTTCATGTTTTCTGAGAAGCTTGTTTTCTTTGAAGTAGAAGAATTCATAGCAAGATTCCGTTGGATATGCATGCATCAATGGAGGTATATCATTCGGTTTGAACCATAGTTTGATTTCCCGTTCTGCCGATTCAAATGAATCTGAAGCGTGAATGAGATTATCAATGCGTTGACCGATTACATTACCTTCGGCATCTTTGAGCGGTACCATAGTTCCAAGAGACCGGATACATCCCGGCTTTTCAATTCTGGCTTTATGTGGATCGGTCGGACCACTGATTTCCCGTACCTTTTTGATGGCATCATGTCCCTGATAGACAATCGCTATCACCCTTTGCTTCAATGGTTCATCAACATAATGGCTTTGTCCCATCAGGTATTCCACAACCGCAGGAAAAAAAACTTTACCCCTGTGTTCGGAATAATGTTCTTCAGCCAGCATTTTACTTACATGCACTATCTTTGCTCCACAGTAATGCAATTCTGTATGAAGTTCCGAAAGCATTGACAAAATATATCCTGTTAAGGAGTTTTTAAGTGCATCCGGTTTGATGAGCACAAGTGTCTGTTCGAGTTCTCTTTTATCCATAAATTTCTTATTTGCGTTAGTTGTAGTATTGTTTATTAGTTATGTGTGCAAATTAAAATAAAATACTCTTATCAAACAGTATAAGCAATTTGTTAATTCTTATACATTTTACTTCAGGATTTATTAATTCATTATTTCCTATCTTCGTAATAGGATTTAAAAAATCTTCAGATGAATAAGACAAAAATTCTCTTCTTAGCAAGCAATCCAGAGCATATTGCAAAACTAAGCCTTGATGAAGAAGCCCGTTCGATTGAAGAGAAAATCCGTACCACTGATTACAGGGATTCGCTTGAATTTGTGACTGCCTGGGCTGCACGGCCGACAGATCTTTTGGACAAGTTAAACCAGCACAAGCCGACGATCGTTCATTTCAGCGGACATGGTCTGGGAGATGAGGGGCTGATTTTTACTGATGACAAAGGTGAAGGAAAAACAGTTACTGCTGATACTCTGAAAAAGGTCTTTACATGTGTAAAAGATAATATCCGTCTTGTTGTTCTGAATTCATGTTACTCGGAAGTGCAGGTAAAAGCTATTTCAGAGGTTATTGATTGTGTGATAGGGATGAAAAGCGAGATTGGTGATGAAGCTGCAATTACCTTTTCGGAATATTTTTATAGTGCTCTTGGTTATGGCCGGTCGGTAAAGGAAGCATTTGAACAGGGAATAACCGCGTTAATGCTTGAGGGTGTCCATGAGGAAAACATACCAGTACTTATCAGCAGGAAAGGTATTGATCCGGCTTCAGTTATGCTGGTACAAGTTGAAAAGCGTCCGCAGGATCTGATAGATGCATACCTTGCTCTGGCACGCGAGTTGCTTAATGAAAACTCAAAAGTGGGAAAAGCACCACCGGCAAGGAAGGAAGCAATTGCGAGATACTATCAGAAAATATCTTCAACCCTGAATCATGTTGAAAGTGAACTAAGGGCTAATAATACGCCTCACGGAGATTATGCCAAAATTCGTGAATATGCCGAACAGCTGCCAAATGCCATCGGTGATTATGTAGGTGAAAACAAGGCTCTGAATCTGTCACACCGGTTAATTAAAGCTTATCAGAAGGAAGACCTGCTGAGGAACCTTCAGAGTATTCCTAACATAGATGAACGGTTACGGGATTTAGGTAAAGCTGCCGCGTATTTTGAAGTCGCAGCGGATTTTCTTATAGCATCGCTTTAAGACTACCATGATTTTTATGCACGGGCCATCCTCTTCTTCTCCCTCCTGAGCCTGAATTGCCAATGCTTTACACCAAAATAAGACCAGTATGCTTCTATCAGTCTGTTCTGTGATTCACTTAATTCTTCAGAACAAAGTATCATCTTACTGTGAACCGAATGAAGCTTTTTGTGGTTTTCAAGTGTGGGTTTTGTAGCATAAAGATCCTTAATCTGTTCATAATCAATACGAAGTTTTTCATATCTGCGCTCCATATCTCTGCATTGACATGTCAGCTTCTTAACAGTGGCTTCTTTCAATTCCATAACATTTTGTTTTAAGCATCACATCATTCATCATGTATTAATATCTCAGTGTCAGACTAAGAAATAAACTTAAATAGTTGTTAATAAGTAGTTACATTATTACAGGACTAACTGTATTGCACTGCTAATATAATAACAATTTTTAGAAAATCCAAATTTTTTTCATTATAAGTTGCAGAAATTAAGCAACATCACTTTTTTTTATGATTAAATGGGTGAAAAATTTAGTAATTAGCCTCTCCAAATACGATCCATATATCATATGATATATCAGACTATATCCAGGATTTCAGTTTTACAATAATGGAGAAATAAGGAATCCAATTCAGTGGCAACAGCACCTTAATCACATACGTCCGTCTCTTTCTTCCCGCGGATGCACATATTTTCCCCTGTAATTTCTCCTGAGCAATTTCGAAGCCTCAGGATTTCCAATGATCTGCTTCTTCTCCTCATTCCATTTTACTTCTGATCCTGTATAGTATGATATCATTGCCAGTTGGACAGTAGCAGTTGATCTGAAGGCATCTTCGGGATCGCAGGAGATAAGGTTTTTATCCTTTCTCCTAACGGAATTAAGGAAATTTTCTACATGATTTTCCTGCATTGCAGGAGTGGGAACAGATATATCTTCTCTTTTGGCATTTTTCCCTGCCGGGAATATTATAACCTTTGAATCTTCAGCAAAGAGAGTTCCATTTTCGCCATAGAAGAATATACCGTTATTGAATTCCCTGTTAACATCTCCATTCCCCCAGAGGCGGTGCTGCCAGAGGACCGGTACTTTTCTGAAAACCATGTCTGCCGTTAGCGTATCGGGAGTAGTAATCTGATCTTTAAGCATATAGAGCCCACCGGATGTATTGAATTTCAACGGCATATTTTCGTTCATAATTTTTCTTATTATATCTATATGGTGAATTCCCCAGTCTGTCAGGTGTCCGTTTCCATATTCCTTTTCGAGTCTCCACGATTTGTGTCCGATACTGGGGCGATAGTCGAGCTTTGGAGCCGGCCCGCACCATTCCTCCCAGTCGAGTGATGCTGGTGGAGGCTGGATCTTAGTATCCTGAGGAGCAGGATTATAATGTATCTGAGCAATTATCTGGTGGATATCCCCTACTCTGCCGGCTTCAATAAGCTCTTTTGCTTTCATGAAAGCCTGACTTTGCCTGCGCTGGAAACCTATCTGGACAATGTTATCAGCTTTTTTCCAGGCATTTACCATGGCAATTCCTTCCATTATATCGTAAGCCAATGGTTTTTCGCAATATATATCCAGACCTTTTTCACA
>CAZPMM010000319.1:0-3419 GCA_964587405.1 uncultured Rikenellaceae bacterium | reverse complement strand
CTCTGATCCATTGGCTGAAGACCAACAGCAAATGAACCAATGGCAATTATGTCAACTTTTTTCAGGACGAGACATTTCGGCAAAAATGTAGTAAATCCGTATTTTGAAGATCTTTATTCATTTTTTTTAACTCTGCTTTCAAGAGTCCCTCCCACTCCGGCACCAATTGACATTCCGCAACCTATTCCAATCGCCAGCCACAATGCCAGTTCATCGGTTGTAGAGCCAATAATTACTCCTATTGCTACACCAATTACCAGACCTATTGCTACACCCATAACAAGTTTGTTTGTTTTTAAATTACTGAAATTTGTTCCCATAATTTAAATATTTATTTATTAATCAGATATTTCGAAGCCAATTATTTTACTTTCGCAAATGAATCAAAAGTATACATGAAAGTAGCTCCTGTTGATAATAAAACAAACATCAATATCCACCATAATGCATTCATAAAGATCAATTTCTTTCCTAAAGATAAAACCATGAACCCCAAACCAAAAAACAGTGTACTAAGGAGCCTTCATTTTAAATCGAAAGTGATCAGGTTTATACTGTTCCATTCCGGCCAGAGCAGTTTAAATAATATATCACCGCTGTAATCCCTGATAGTGTATTTAAATATATTAATTCGATCAGCGCACTACTCTTCCCGATGCATCTCCTTTCATAAGCTGTTCAACTTCTGCAACGGTGACATGGTTGAAATCGCCATGAATGGTATGTTTCAGGCAGGATGCTGCAACGGCAAAATTAAGTGCTTTCTGGTCATCACCATTATATGTCAGTAAACCGTATATCAGTCCACCCATAAAAGAGTCACCCCCTCCTACCCTGTCAACTATGTGTGTGATCTGATAGACAGGTGCCGTGAAAAAATCCTTTCCGTTAAACAGGATTCCCGACCAGGTATTATGATCAGCATTAACAGACCCTCTTAGAGTTATTATGATCTTTTCAGCCTGTGAAAACTGAATTTTTAGTTTCCGGCAAACCGACTCATATTCAGAACTTTCAACTTTACCGGCTACAACATCGCCTTTATCCGGTTTAATACCGAACACTTTTTCTGCATCTTCCTCATTACCAAGGATCACATCACAGTATTTTACAATTTCCGGCATCACTTCCCCGGCAGTTTTACCCCATTTCCAGAGGTTTTTCCTGTAATTAAGATCGCATGAGACAGTTAATCCTTTAGCTTTGGCTATTTTTACGGCTTCGAGGCATGTTTCTGCAGCTCCCTGCGAAATAGCAGGTGTTATACCTGTCCAGTGGAACCAGTTTGAATCCCCGAAAACCTGGTCCCAGTTTATCATTCCCGGTTTTATTTCCGATATCGAAGAATGAGCACGGTCATAGATTACTTTACTTGGTCTCGATACTGCTCCTGTCTCAAGGAAATATATCCCGAGTCTTTCCCCTCCAAAAACAATGTGGTCTGTACCCACACTATGTTTTTTCAGTTCCATTATGACAGCCTTCCCGAGATCGTTTAAAGGGAGCCGTGTCACATATTCTGTCTTTAATCCATAATTTGCAAGCGATACTGCAACGTTTGCTTCACCTCCTCCATATGATACACAGAAAGAAGTTATCTGTGAAAATCTCTGATGATCCGGAGTTGCAAGTCTGAGCATTATCTCTCCGAATGTTATTATTTTATTCTCCATTTCAATTATCATATTGTTTTTGGTTAAATCTGAGGAGTCTGGTGAGCGGCTCCCGGTGTATGCGATTCCTATAACAATGAAGACGAGTCGTAATCGAGATAAAGCCAGGCATTATCATGATTACGAAGTATTGTTGCCGGCACAAGTGGAGAAACCGGTTCCTTTATTGTTTTCTTCACAGCTTCGGCCTTTCGCAGATCAGGGACGGTGCAGATAATGGCTTTTGATTTCATAATCTGTTTTATTGACATGCTGATTGCTCTTTCAGGGACGTCACTTAATGTCGGGAACCAGCCTTCACCAAGCTGCTGGCGACGGCATGCTTCATCAAGATTGACAATTATATAAGGTTCTTCTGTTTCAAAATCGGCAGGTGGATCATTGAATGCAAGATGTCCGTTCTCACCTATCCCCACAAATGCTACATCAACCGTTAATTTGCTTATCAGTTCCCCAAGTCTTTTACATTCCTGAACCGGATCGTTTTCACCATTGACATAAACAAATTCCTTCGGTTTTACAATGTCTGCAAATCTTTCTTTCAAATATTTTCTGAATGATGCAGGATGAGTGATGGGAAGACCAATATACTCATCAAGATGAAAAGCTGTGACGACCGACCAGTCAATGTCTTCTTTTACAAGAACCCTTAGCATATCGAATTGTGATGCTCCGGTGGCAACTATTATAGTAGCCTCGCCTTTTAATCTGATTGCCTCACGAATAAGATCAGCACCTTTGACAGCTGCCTCTTTACCGAGGACTTCACGACTTTTTGAAATTATTGTTTCCATGAAATTAAAATATATTATTTATATTATAAATGAGGTTATTAATAAAATATTTCTGGATACTGAAATTACAATATGATCCCACGTTGAATTCCAGTGAAGTATTTTCAAAATATGAATATAAATCTGAAAAAATTAGCTTGTTCTGTGCTAATACAATAACAGACAGAATAAAGAAGAAATATAATAAATATGTGTGTTGCATTCCTCCAGATTTTTTTGAAATGGAAATATACATAAAAAATAATGAGTTTCCGAATGTTCATATTTTCTTAATTGCATGACTTAGTTAATCAAGATTATTTTTTCATTAATTTATCAAAGAATTATTCATTCAGGTATATTTTAATGGTTACACTAATCATACTATAACTACTGCATCATACAAAAAAGCTTCGGAAGACAAACTGAGAACTGAATATGTGACTTCCAACAGGCTACAAGACATTCTTCACACGGATCATTCCGATCCCATGATGGCATATGCAATAATGTATCATACAGGCTCGGGCAGGGAAAAGCCGGGCAAGAATGGAATTTCCTCTACCTGAGCATAATTACTAATATTGCCTTAAATGATAAATTAAAAAAAATAAAAAGATTACACCTGATAGTTGAGATTATCAGGTGTAAATAAAAAAGATTATTCGCCTATAATTTGTACTTCGCAAACTCTTTTTCGTTCGCGTATCTGATCCCAGTCGATAAAATAGATAAATCCAAAATCGCCAAGGGAAAGTTGTCCGTCAATTATCGGAATGGTTTCTGAACGTCCGAAGAACACGGAACGTAAGTGTGCATCTGTATTAAGGCTTCCTTTTGGTTCTTCATCGGGAAAAGTAAGTGCAAATTCAATGTGTTTCGGGCCGGGATGCAGGTATTGCCCTTCCGTCCTGCAAGTTGGAATGATTTTTTCCATGATCGCCTTTAGCTCCGTAGCCGCAATGCTTGTTCT
>CAZPMM010000318.1:0-3429 GCA_964587405.1 uncultured Rikenellaceae bacterium | reverse complement strand
TATGCCATTTTCCATGCGGTGTTAAACAGTTCAATACTTTAGCTTCACCGTTCTTCAAAGTTTCTTTTAAATCGCCATAAGCTTCGTGTCTTGGTGACGGTTTATAAGTCGGCAGATTTTCACCAAAAGCAAGGTACATTTCGTGATCCATATAAAAGTGCTGTCTTCCGGTTAATGTTCTCCACGGAACAAGGCGTTCAACATTATATGTATAAGCCGAATAAGCTCTTCCGTTATTCATCAAACCGGACCAAACAGGTGAAGTATTATATCTTCTTGGCTGTGCCTGCAAATCTTTAAATGTAAGTCTTACATCGCGACTACCTTCTGCAAGATCGGCAAGAGTCAAACCGGTTTTCTCTTCCATATATTTATAAGCTCTGTAAGTCAATTCACCGTTTGTTAAAGAAGATAAATACAATACAGCATTTGCAGCAGCAGCATCTTCTTTTATTGATGGATAAAGTTTACCATCAATTTTTTCTACCGGGAAATGATAAGAATTTATCATATCATCATAAAAGTCATCACATTTATAATGATTGCCGTGGGCACCCAAACCTTTTGTTTTTATATTGGGTCCCAGCGTAATATATTTATCATATAGTTTGGTATAGTCTCTTTCAATTACAGAAATTTTCTGTGTGGTTTTTCCCGGAACAATATCACACTCGCCTAAATACCAATCCTTCATAGTTGGCTGAGTAATCTCATCAGGTGAATCGTGTGAAAGAGGACTTGTAACAACATCTATCTGTGGTTTGTTAAGATGCTTTTTCGCCATCTCACTTGTTGCAAATGCGATACTTTTAAAAATTCCCCAATCTGATCTTGCTTCCCATACAGGAGGCACAGCCGCAGATAACGGATGAATAAATGAATGCATATCTGTGCTGTTTAAATCATCTTTTTCATACCACGAAGCTGCCGGTAAAACTATATCAGAATAAAGCGCAGATGAATCCATTCTGAAATTCAGATCAACGACTAAATCCATTTTACCAACAGGTGCAACATCGTGCCATTTGACTTCTTCCGGTCTTTCTTCATTGTCTTTTGCAATAATATTTGTATGAGTTCCAAGATAATGATTCAATGCATACTCGTGTCCTTTCATACTTCCGGCAATTGCATTACCCCGCCAGATAAACCATACTCTTGGGAAGTTTGTATCCTGATCCGGATTTGCAATGGAAAATTCAATTTCTTTATTCTTAATTTTTTCCAAAACAATTTTCTTTAATTCATCCGGTGCAGTTGAATTATATTCTTCAGCAAGCTTAAGAGTGTTTTTATTAAACTGCGGATAAAAAGGCATCCATCCCATTCGCACTGATTTGAAAATCATATCAGCCATATGTTTGTTTGCCAACTCATTATCAGGTGAAGCATTATATCTTGAATTAATACCATCATATCTGTATTGGCAGGTATTAATGTAATGCCAAAGAGGAGTTTGTTGTAATCTTACAGCATCAACCCAATCCCTTGCAAAAGCAATATTTGCCCAGGAATCTGTAGGAGCTAATTTTTCCTGACCAACATAATGATTTAAACCGCCGCCATTTTTACCAACACATCCGCACATCATCAACGCCATTGCACCGGCACGATAAATCAGATTCTGATGGAACCAATGATTAACACCTGCACCGATGATAATCATACATTTACCTTCGGTGTTAATTGCAGTTTCAGCCCATTCTCTTGCAAAACTTAAAACTGATTTAGAATCAGCACCTGTAAAAACTTCCTGCCAGGCTGGTGTATAGGAGGAATCTTTATCAGAATAATCCTTTGGATAATCTCCGCCTAATCCTCTGTCAACTCCATATTGAGCCATTATTAAATCATAAACTGTTGTAACAGGAACTTTCTTTCCATCATTCGTTTCAATATATTTTACAGGCACTCCGCGCAGTCGCTTTTTATCCAATCCAAACTCAACGAATTCTACCTGTAAGATTTTATCGTTGGAATCAACAAAGCTTAATACAGGATCGTAAGCTTTGTTATCAGTTTCATTTTCATATTTCAGATTCCAGTTGCCTTGTTTCGAATCCCACCTATGACCAACTGTTCCTTTTGGAACTACAAGTTTTCCGGTAGAAGAATCAAGATTTAAAAATTTCCAGTCTCCGTTAGTTATATCTTTAAACTCAGATACTCTGTTTGCTCGAAGAAGTTTACCGGGTTTAAACTTTCCTTTATCTTCTTCAAGTTCAACAAGAAACGGAGAGTCGGTATATTTTTTTACATAGTTAATAAAATATGGTGATTTTTTTTCGTGATGATATTCTTTAAGAACAACATGTGTAACTGCCATCCAGAAAGCACCATCACTTCCTGCATGAAGAGGAAACCACTGATCAGAAAATTTTGCTACCTGACTGAAGTCCGGTGAGAATACAATAGTTTTAGTTCCGTTATGTCTGCTTTCAGCAAAGAAGTGAACATCGGGTGTTCTTGTCATATTAAGGTTTGCACCCATTACAGCAATCATTTTGGAATTATACCAATCGGCACTTTCACAAACATCGGTTTGCTCTCCCCATATTTCAGGAAAAGCATTCGGAAGATCACAATACCAATCATAAAAACTAAGATTTACACCACCGAACAACTGAAGAAATCTGCTTCCGGCTGCATAACTTAACATTGACATTGCCGGAATCGGTGAAAATCCTATAACTCTATCAGGTCCATATTTTTTTGCAGTATAAATATTAGCAGCAGCAATCACTTCAAGCACTTCATCCCAAGAAGCTCTTCTGAATCCGCCTTTGCCTCGAGCTGTCTGATAAGCTTTTCTCTTCTCTTTATTGTTCTGAAGATTTTCCCAGGCAGTAAGTGCGTCTCCCGTTTTTAATTTTTCTTCTCTGAAAGCATCTAATAATGCGCCACGGATAAGAGGATATTTTATTCTTAGCGGACTGTATAAATACCAAGAAAAAGAAATACCTCTCTGACATCCGCGTGGTTCATAAGGTGGCAGCGAACCTTCAAGCAACGGATAATCAATCTGCTGTGTTTCCCAAACGACTATTCCATCTTTAACATGAACCTGCCAGGAACATCCGCCTGTGCAATTTACACCGTGTGTGCTCCTAACGATACGATCATGCTGAAAACGGTTTCTGTAAAACTCTTCCCACTGACGGGTTTGAGGTGATATTAAATCCTTAATCCAACTCATAGAAAACTTCTCACTGTTAGATAAATTTTAAATTGATTTTAACTGTCTTTTAAATATTGAATCATTAACACTTTTTCTTTTCCGGTTCCACCAGATACCACCGTATATACCGAAAAGAATTACTCCGCCTATAATTCCTGCATATAAAAACCGTTCTTGAGGTGTAGCAGGTTCTTGCAATGAAGCTACAAAATCAGCATTCTTTAAAAATGCTGTAAGATAAAATGCTTCAT
>CAZPMM010000317.1:0-3433 GCA_964587405.1 uncultured Rikenellaceae bacterium | reverse complement strand
GAGAACTCAAGTTTTTATCTATTTTTACGGTCTCTTATATTTTATAGTTACATCATTTTAAATAGTGTACCAAAAAATGGCGAAGTATTTAACCAACAAGGATGAAAATTATGCACAATGGTATAACGATCTGGTTATCAAGGCAGATCTTGCAGAAAACTCAGCTGTAAGAGGTTGTATGGTCATAAAACCTTACGGGTATGCAATCTGGGAAAAGATACAGGCACAGCTCGATAAGATGTTCAAAGCAACAGGACATGTCAATGCATATTTTCCACTTTTTATTCCAAAATCATTTTTCAGCAGGGAAGCAAAGCATGTTGAAGGTTTTGCAAAAGAGTGTGCCATTGTAACTCATTACCGGCTTAAAAATGATGAAAAGGGCGGCGGTGTGATTGTTGATCCTTCTGCAAAACTTGAAGAAGAGCTTATCATACGGCCCACTTCTGAAACAATAATATGGAATTCATACAAGAACTGGATCCAATCGTACAGAGATCTGCCGATACTTATAAACCAGTGGGCAAATGTAGTCAGGTGGGAAATGAGAACAAGGCTTTTTCTCAGAACTGCTGAATTCCTGTGGCAGGAAGGGCATACTGCCCATGCAACAAAAGAGGAGGCTGTTGCTGAAACAGAAAAAATGATAAATGTTTATGCCGATTTCGCTGAAAATTTTATGGCACTTCCGGTGATTAAAGGCTATAAATCTGAAAATGAACGATTTGCAGGTGCAATTGACACATTGGCAATTGAAGCCCTGATGCAGGATGGAAAAGGCCTGCAGACAGGAACCAGTCACTTCCTTGGACAAAATTTTGCCAAAGCATTCGATGTACAGTTCACGGACAAAACCGGGAAACTTGAGTATGTCTGGGCTACATCCTGGGGTCTTTCAACCAGGACCATTGGAGCTCTTATAATGGCACATTCCGATAATAATGGTCTGGTACTGCCTCCTCTCATCGCTCCGGTTCAAGTTGTGATCATCCCGATATATAAGAATCAGGAACAACTTATGTCAATAACAAATACTGCAATAAAAATTAAAAATGATCTTGAAGAAAGTGGTATTTCTGTAAAATATGATGATCGTGATACTAACAAACCCGGCTGGAAATTTGCAGATTATGAACTGAAGGGTATTCCTGTACGAATAGCCATCGGGCCGCGTGACATAGATAACAACACTGCCGAAATCGCAAGAAGAGATACTCTTACAAAGGAAACAATAAACTCTTCTGCTATAGTGAAACATGTTAAATTCCTCCTCGATGATATTCAGAAAAACATTTTCAGAAAAGCATCTGAATTCAGAAAGGAGAATACATTTTATACGGATAAATGGGATGAATTTGTTGACATTACTGAAAACAGGGGTGGATTTATTATGGCCCACTGGGACGGAACCGGCGAAACGGAAGAAAAGATAAAGGAAGAAACGAAAGCTACAATACGATGTATTCCCTTTGATTCCCCTGAAGAAGAAGGAAAATGTATTTATACCGGAAAACCTTCAAAAAGAAGAGTATTGTTCGCCAGATCATACTAAGACAAAGAGGGTTTCTCCTGAAACGCTGTTTATCTGTTTCCTTAAAGATATTTCAGTATATTTTACTAAATTAGGAGCTTAATAATCTGAATAAATATATAATATGTCACAACTCAGTGAAAAGAAACAGGCAATAATAGCAACTCTCAAAGAAAAATCAGTACTTAAACAAACTACATATGACAGAACATTTGAAGCCTTCTGTAATATAAAAGAGATACTCAGGAATTTTGCAAAGGAAAGTAATAACAGTCTGGGCAGTATTGATCCAAGAATCAGACTTGAATTCACCGACAGAAGTAATTTTGATGCACAGCTTAAAGTAGCCGGCGATATTCTTTTCTTCAGTATGCATTCCAATATATTCCAGTTTGACAGGGAACATCCTGCATGGAAAACGCCCTATATTCAGAAAAACAAATTCAACGCTTACTCAGGAATAATCAATATTTATAATTTTCTATTTGATTCCTTCAAGTATTCACGTCTGGATGATCTTGGATATCTTATTGCCAGGATTTTTATAAATCATGAAAACCAGTATTTCGTTGAAGGCAAAAGGCAGATGGGAATGTTATTTTCAAATTTCGGGAATGAAGAAATAAACAACGATTCTCTTCAGATGATAATATCGACAGCTGTTCAGTATTCTCTTGAATTCGATCTGTTGGTACCACCTTATGATACAGTTAAAATTGCAACTGTAGGGCAGGTTGAAGCCAAGATTCAGCATTCAAGGATAATTACAGGCAAAAGGCTGGGATTTCAGTTCAATTCCGACGATGTACTTGTCACTGAATCTCATTAAATATGATGTGGAAGTTGATCTTAAATACAGGCATATTGCAGGATCTTTCATCATCCTTATCCTGTTGTTCCTCAATTCTGATCTTTTTTCACAGAAAAACCCGGAATCCGATACCATATACTGCACAAAACCCGGGGATATTTATATGATCTGGTATCCCGGTTTTTTGTCAAGTCCGGGATGGCCACTGAATGCGCCCACGAAGCTTATTCCACCTTCTCTGTCATATAATGACAGTGATCCTCTTTTTTTTGATTCACTGCGGGTTAAAGCTTCCAGATTTCTTATCACAAAAAAACTGTATGATTTTGTAGTTGTTTCAAACCGGCCTTCATCTCTTCATCGTATCGCCGGATCGAGCGAAAGCGATTACATTAATTATTCGGGAAAGATCATAAGAAAGATTGAAATAAAAAGACTTGATGTATTCGGTACTGATATAAATAATCCACTGATCAGTAATAACAGCAAGATTGATAATCTTCTGAACAAAACCCATATAAATACGGCTGAACATATTATTAGAAAAAACCTTTTGTTCAGAGAAGGTGATACCCTCTCCCCTCTTCTGCTCAGCGATAATGAAAGAATGTTAAGACAACTTCCGTATATAGAAGATTCAAGGATAATTGTTACATACGAATCTGGCAGATATGTTGATATACTTGTTGTTACTAAAGATGTTTATTCACTGGGAGGTTCCTTTGAAATTAAATCAATCGGGAAAGGCAGTTTTTCGGTTTATGACAAGAATATTTTTGCTATTGGACATGATTTAAAGCTCAGGGTCCCTTATGACACAGATTCAACCGGTTCACCGGGTATCGGACTTTCTTATTATATCACAAATATCTCAAAATCATTTATCGATCTTAATCTTGAGTATTATAATGCTCTCGGGAAAAAAAGTTATGGATTTGGAATTGAAAGGCAACTGGTAAGTTCCTCAACAAAATATGCCGGTGGTATGAATATTTTTCAGACATCCACCAAAGAAGATCTTGATACACTCCCCGAACCCGAACCCCTTAAATTCAACCATCAGGATTACTGGCTTTCCCGTTCTTTCCTTC
>CAZPMM010000316.1:0-3436 GCA_964587405.1 uncultured Rikenellaceae bacterium | reverse complement strand
AAAAGAACGATTCGCTTACCGATCAGGATCCCATCCTGTACAAAGGTGAATATCATATTATTGAAGAAATGGATGGACTTAAGTTCAGGATAGGGCCTAAATCGTTTTATCAGACCAACAGTAAACAGGCTTCAAAACTCTACCGTATTGCAAGGGACTTTGCTGGTCTGTCGGGCAATGAAACAGTATATGATCTGTATACCGGAGCAGGGACTATAGCAAATTATGTGGCACCTTCAGCAGCTAAAGTAATCGGTATTGAATATGTTGAAGAAGCTGTAAAGGATGCCCGGGCTAATTCTGAGATCAACAATATTAAGAATACGGAATTTATCGCAGGGGACCTGAAAGATATCCTTTCAGATAAGTTTTACAGGGAAATGGGATTTCCCGATGTGGTTATTACTGATCCTCCCAGAACCGGGATGCATAAAGATGTAGTGAGATCAATAATGGAGGCAAAGCCTGATAAAATTGTCTATATCAGCTGTAATCCGGCTACTCAGGCAAGAGATATTTCAATCCTTGCCGAAAGGTACTTTGTGGAGAAAATCCAGCCTGTTGATATGTTTCCGCAAACACATCATGTTGAAAATGTAGCTCTTCTGAAACAGAAGAATGAATTATAGATAACAATAAAATTAAAATTGTTGTATATTTGTCGATTCTGATAGGTGAAAGTTAATGTCGTCTGAAACTCAATTTACTAATGAGATCATATCTCTGATGTATAATCAGAGTATTGATGAGCATTTGGCAAGCCTCAGGTATGCCGGAATTATACAGCAGGCTCTTATGCCTGATAATGAGCATCTTGAAGATTTGTTTAAAGATCATTTTGTGCTTTTCCTTCCGAAAGATATTGTCAGCGGGGATTTCTATTATGCACTTCGCAACAGGCAATATATTTTTGTTGCTGCAGGTGACTGTACCGGTCATGGTGTGCCCGGAGCTCTTTTAAGCATTATGGGAATAAACTTTCTGAATGATATTTTACAGACAAAATTTGACCCCAGGGCAAACAGGGTTTTGAATTTTATGAGAGAGAAAGTGATGAAAGCGCTTAACCAGACAGGAGAGAAATCAGAGGCAAAAGACAGTATTGATATCGGACTGTGTGTTTTTGATACCGAATCCAACAAACTTCAGTATTCCGGAGCAAACAGGCCGCTTCTTCGGATCAGGGATGGCGAGGCATTGGAATTAAAACCGGATAAAATGTCGATTGGGCTGGCACCCGTTCGCGAACATCCGTTTACAAATATTGTAATAGATACCCGTCCTGGGGATACTTTCTACTTGTATACAGACGGGTACTATGATCAGTTTGGAGAACTAACAGATAAAAAATTCAAACACAAGGAGTTAAAAAAGGCAATACAGAGTGTCGCAGGGTTTACGCTCAGCCGGCAGAAAGAGTACCTGAAAGATACTTTTTATGAATGGAAGGGAAACACCAGACAGATTGATGATGTTCTGGTGTTCGGATTCCGGATATAATTTATTGGGGATTATGATGAAGCTTATTGCTTTCAGGATAATGAATTTCCGGTCAATAACTGATACCGGCTGGCAATCTCTTTCTCCTGATAATATAACTTGTCTTATAGGTCAGAATGAATCCGGAAAGACTTCAATCCTTGAAGGACTGAAAGTATTCTATACCGGCATCATTTCCGAAGATGTACTACGAAGCGACCTTTCTCTTCCGATGGTTAGCTGCCGGTTTAGTATACCTGTTGGCTGGCTCCTGCGAATCACTGATAATCCAAGGCCTGAACTCAGGGAACTTTTGGCCGGACTGGACAATATTGAACTTACAAGGGCATGGCTAGCAGATCTCTCTTCTGTAATAAGGGTAAGTGGTGTCATAAGCCAATACCTCGATTCGCTTGAGGATGCATGGAAAATTTATCTGGGCGATGTAACACTCAAGCTGGAAGAAGAAATGGATAATATCGATGTTCTGGAAGTAACACTCCAGAATATTTCACGGCAGGAATCAATACTCAGTTCTCAGATTCCGTCAAGAGAACCAAAGAAAAAAGTTTTCGCTTTCTTTTCCCGCAAAACAAACGGGGAAGAGCTAAAAGAATCTGCCGTGAATCCTGAATTATATTCGCAACTGAATGATCTTCGCGATAAAAAAACCAGGATTAAATCCGAACTTTCCAGTAAAAAGATGACGAAGAGAGCCGGTGAGAAGTGGAAAGAGATACTTGACCGGTATACAATGCTTGAAAAGCACATGAGTGAACTTGCTGTGAAACTGGAAGAAAGACATCAGAAACTTACTCTACTGATGAGACCGTTTGATGATGAAGATCTTGCATGGAAAAACGTTCTGCATGACTACCGGAAAACCCGTGAAGATCGCGATATGATAAAATCAGAACTCGACAGACATATCGCATTTTCAGGTTATCTTCTTAACGGATTCAGTGAGACAGAAGCCGAACAAAAGGTCAATGAAATAATTCAATCCTATAAGTCGCAATATAACAGTGAAATACTGGGGAAGAAATACTTTAACTATTGTCCTGTCTTCGAATTCTTTGAAGATTTCAGCAGTCTTTTACCTAACCGAATTGATCTTCAGGATATTATTTCAGGAAATGAAAAAGTTGAAGGATATAAAGCTGCAAGGAATTTTCTTACCATAGCCAGACTTGATTATTCATTCTTCCAGCAACCTTCCAGCAGAATACTGAAGCAAAAGATCGAGAATATAAACCGTTCTCTTACAAAAGATTTTCAGGATTTCTGGCAACAGTCAATAGGAAGGAATAATAAGATACATATTCAGTTTGAACTGGATCATTATGATGCATCTGCCGGCAAGAAAGCGGGAAAGCCTTTCCTTGAATTCTGGATAAAGGACGAAGGGGAGAGGCTATATCCAAAACAGAGAAGCCGGGGAGTGCGTTGGTTTTTGTCATTCTATATGGAGTTGAAAGCTTCGGCAAATATCAACCACAAAATGGTACTGCTTGTTGATGAGCCCGGCGTAAGCCTTCATGCCAGAGCACAGGAAGATGTACTTAAAGTGTTTGAGGATATAAGAGAAAAGATGCAGATCATTTATACTACTCATTCACCGCATCTTGTCGAGATAAACAAGCTTCACCGTGTACTTGCCATTCAGCGTGATGATCTTGACAGTATGAGAAGCTCAACACGGATACTGGATCCTCTTCAGCTTTCATCGGCTACTCCGGATACGCTTAGTCCACTGCAAAGTATTCTCGGAAGCCCCCTCCCGTCGGAAGGAGTTACTACTGGCAAATTCAATATGATCGTCAATGATAACGGGACATTCTATCTTCTGAATGCCATTCTTCAGCTTATGGGTTTCAAAAACAAGGTAAATCTTATTCCCTCAACAGGAGTATCATCGATCCCTCTGCTTTGTAATATCCTTATGGGATGGGGTCTT
>CAZPMM010000315.1:0-3441 GCA_964587405.1 uncultured Rikenellaceae bacterium | reverse complement strand
TAAAGCCTTTCAATCCCACTGACCTGATAAGTAAAATAAGGAACATTCTAAAAAATTAAGTTATGAACAGATGTTTAATTCTGTTTGTTGCAGTATTTGTTTTTGCAGGGACAATTATTAATTATCCGTTGTCCGCCCAGCAGATAAATGATCCTGAAGCAGAATATATTAGGATCCGTTCGGTTGCTTTTGAAGGTGATTATGCTTCTGCTGCCGATGCTGCAAGAAAATTAGTGAACGCATATCCGTCATATGGTGATGCACGTATACTTCTTGGAAGGATACTTGCATGGCAGAAAAATTTTGAAGAGGCTGCTGCTGTCATTGATACCCTTCTTGCTTCCGATCCCGACAATGCTGATGCCCGTGCTGCACGAAGGGATATATTGCTCTGGTCACAAGAAAACTCACCGGTATCAACCGACATTAGGGCTGGATACAGTTTTGACAGATTTACAGAACCCTATGATCGTTTCTGGCAGGTATTCAAAGCCGGAGCGGGTCATCGGTTTAACTGGGGTCCTGCTACAGCCGGTATAAACATTGGTCATATTACTGTTGAAGATACTCCGGCAACTGAGTTGCAATTCGAAGCAGAAGCCTGGCCTAAGCTGTCAGATAAGAATTATGCCTATCTCTCCTATGCTTTCAGCCCAGGAGATTATTTCCCTGCTCACAGGGCAGCAACTGAGATCTGGCAGATCCTTCCAAAAGGATGGGCTGCATCAGCCGGAATGAATTATTACCGATTCGAAAGAAATATATTTATTGCCGGAGTGTCAGTTGAAAAATATATTACAAGGTACTGGTTCTCCCTGAAAGGTTATTTATACTTTAAGGAAAACGGAACACGACCTGCTTTATACTTTAATTGCAGAAGGTATTTCAATGATATTGATTACCTGCAACTGACGCTCGGAACCGGTACTGCTCCCGATGAGCCTGTTGATATAGAGACCGACATTGAACGATTCAGTGCCAACAGTATCAGGCTGGCTTACTATGGCTCTGTAACAAACAAACTGTCCATCCGTATCGGTGCCGGATATTCCCGCGAGGAATTCTCCGAAGGAATATTACGGAACAGATTCGAAGGACATATTAATTTCATTTACGCGATAAAGATGAAATGATGAGATATATCCTTCTTATAATACTTACATTTCTCACGGCAAAGGAAACTATTGCCGGTCAGTCAGCCTGGATGAATGCCGATTCAATGGCTGTTGCAGAAACCACATATACATCCGGAATGTCGGATGTTTCAGGGATTCCCCTGAATTATGAGATAAATGAAATAAACATCAGGGGGTTTATTACTTCATTTAAAGACAATTTCCCTGTTCAGCTCGGAGCTTTCAGAATAAAATATAATGCTGAAGCCTTCTTCATAGAAGTAAAAAAACATATCGACAGAAATGCGATCATGTTCAGAGAAGACGGTCTGTATAAAATTCGTATTTCAGCTAATCCCGTAGCGGGGAAAAATGTTATAGCACAGAATATCGAAACCGGAAATTATCAGACTGAATCATATAATAAAACGAATTTATCCGGTGATACCTTATCAATTGCCAGAAATTCTCCCGATACATTGATAATGGTACCGGTTGTCTCCTCCGGAAAGACAGCAGAAAGTGAGGAATTAAACAAAGTGCTGGCTGGTAACCTTATACTCGGCGATAACAGTCCGTGGCTGAAAAGGATAACTTACTTCGGAAAATCTCTTGCACTTGTCAATGCATTGATAATAACCATAATCTTCTGTCTTGTTTCAATGATATTACTTCTGATCTTCATCCTCCTTAACAGGAGAAGGATGGAGAAACGAGAGAAGCTTCATCAATATCTTATGGAAAGATATCAGGAACTTATCATCAATTACCTTTTCGGGAATACCAGTCCGGATGAATTTCTTCCGATAGCTTCGGATACTTACAGGAGACAGGTTCTGATTGATCAGATGATAGATGTAAGTATAAATCTAAAGGGAGAAGAAGCCAGAAAGCTAATTGGATTATATAAGCATCTTGGGCTTGACAGTGATTCGGTAAAAAAAGCACACGACCACAGGTGGCATAAAAAGATAAAAGGATTCCGCGAACTGGCTTTCATGAATATAAAAGATGCAAATGATTCAATATACAAAGCTCTCAGTTCCCCGAATGAGATTCTCAGGATGGAAGCACAGATTGCTCTTGTCAGGCTTGGAAATGATAATCCTTTTGATTTTCTGTCACATCTTGAAAGACCTTTTTCACTCTGGGAGCAGATATCACTTCATGAACTGATTGTTCAGCATGATATCCCTCCCCCCCAGTTCAGACAGTGGCTTACAACATCGAATCCGACAGTGGTAATGTTTGCCCTGAGAATGATACGTGAGTTTAAACAGTCTGATGCTGAAGATGCCGTTCATGAAACACTGATGCATCCCGATCCCCGCGTAAAGCAGCTTGCAATACAGGTAGCCGGCGATATGAATATGCGCTCAACACTGGAAACAATGAAACAGATGTACAAATTCCAGGATTATAACATCTGCCTTGAAATAATAAAATCAATGGGAAAAATGCCTGATCTCTCAATGCTCGGATTCCTAAAACTGGTGCTTGACAAGGAAGACGATGTTCAACTGCAAATCGAAGCTACAAAAGCAATTGAGAATAACGGCGAGGAAGGTGTTAAAGCTCTTGTCAAAATAATGAAATCGGAATATAAGAACTATAATATCATTGTCAGGCATGTGCTTGACAAAAGAATACTTTAATAAGCTATGGATTTTATTTTCGGACACATAATATTCGTTCTGACCCTGATAATTTTCGGATCATATCTCACGCTGGGGATATTTTCCGCGATTGCACTCAGGAAATATCTGCGTAAGAACAGTTATGTAAATTATAACTCGCTTGTTCTTTCGCCGTTAAGCCCCAAAATATCGATTATTGCACCGGCATTCAATGAAAGCAAGACAATAATAGACAATGTCCGGACTCTGTTATCTCTTTATTACAATAATTTTGAGATAATCCTTGTAAATGATGGTTCAACGGACAATACCTTTGAGAAGGTTGAAGAAGCTTTTGAACTGGAAAAGGTCAATTATTATTTTGATTACCGGATTCCCTGCGAAAGGATAAAGGGTGTATATAAATCAAAAAATCCTTCTTTCAACAGGCTTACCGTAATTGACAAGAATAACGGCGGCAAGGCAGATTCACTGAATGCCGGTATCAATATCTGTAAAAGTTCGCTTTTTGTTTCAATTGATGCCGATTCGATAATTGAAGCCGATTCGATACTTAAGCTTGTCAAACCATTTCTGGAAGAGAAGGACAGGAAAGTTATCGGGACCGGAGGAGTGATAAGGATAGTAAATTCATGTGAAACGGAACTGGGACATATCCGCCAGATAAATGTTCCAAAGCAAGTACTGCC
>CAZPMM010000314.1:0-3475 GCA_964587405.1 uncultured Rikenellaceae bacterium | reverse complement strand
CAGGATATTTACGGGATACAACCAGTATCCTTCAGTTGAGCTTAGAACAATATTCTCAAACGTTCTGAATGAATTTCTGCCAGACCCGCTTATTAAAGCGGAAAACCTGCCTTCTTTTGCACGGGTATTTATTACTGAACAGCCTGGCCGAAGAATTATCCACTTATTATCCTTTGTGCCAGAGCAACGAGGAGAAAAAACACAAATGATAGAAGAACCTGTAGAACTCTATAATGTAAACATTTCTGTCAGAAGTAGTGGTAGAAAAATAATGAAGGTATATAAAGCTCCGGAACAAAAAAGCATTCATTACAGGGAGGCAAATGATTATATTAACATTAGCATAGCTGAGTGTAATGGTTATTGCATGATAGTTCTTGAGGAGAAATAAGGTATTTTTAAATATTATAATACCTGGTAAACTAAATCTGATAATATCAGATTCAAAATATTTTACAAACATATTATGATTCAAGTAATTAATTAAAACAAAAATGAAACTTAATAAAGGAATAAGCCGTCGTAAGTTTATATCGAACTCTACATTTGGGAGTATCGGGACAATAGGGAGCACATGTATGTTATCATCGTGCATGAGATCCAATGTAAAAAATGATAAATTAAACATTTGTAATGAGATACCCACAGGGATTTCAATTCGGCCGTATCTGCTGTTATGTGCTGTTTGCAGAATTGGTGAAGGGAGTATTGATAAAGATGATGAAAGGATAAAGGCTATAAGGAATAATCCTGATATTCCTGTAACATTAGTGTGTAATGCGGGTGAAGTTTTTTCCTACCAGGATCCTGGCGTTGCAGATGATGACCACGGAAGTTTTGAATTTAACAGAAAACGCGATCTTGAAATACTTCAGAAGATAGACCTGCATCCCGGAGTAACCTTGCCGGCTAGGATTTTATATCATCGAATATGGGACAAGATAGAAAATGTTTCGGGTATCTGTGACTGTGAGGAAATGGAATCGGATAAATGTCAGGGTTGTCCTAAAGCGAAATTGGGATTCTATGAAAAAGGCCGTGAGATAAGCCTGAAGTATTCAGTTCCTCATTGGAATACTCAGCTTGATTTTATAGAAGCTGATCTGCAAAAAGCTAAAATAGCTCTGATTGTTCCAAGAACTAAAGAGGAGAGGACTGAGTCCAAAAACAGATCAATTGAAGCCATGAAGAAAGCGGATGCAATTTCCATCAGACCGCATATCCTTCTATGTGCAATATGTCAATACGGTGAAGGTTCAAGACCTCCTTTTGAAACTGATAACCTCCCTGAGATGCTGCAGTTTATTCTTAAGAATCCGGAAGCAAAAATAAGGATTGCTCAGGGTGCAGACTGGATGATGTGTGCTCCCTGCCCCAGTCTGAATAAAAATGGAGCCTGTATTAATGTCAAAGGTCATTGTGGCTTAGGAAGCCAGTTACGTGACGTAAGGGTACTTCAGAAACTTGAACTTAGTTATGGAGATGTTATAAATGCCCATGATTTATATAAGAGAATTTTTGAACGTATACCTAGTTCTGCTCCGATTTGTGGCTCAATCTCAAACGGGGTCCCCGGACATTCGGTTTGGGATGACGAATGTGGACACCATACGGAAAGCCTGCCTGCTTATACTAAAGGAAGAGAACAATTGATAAAGGAGTTTGGATTTAATGTATAACTTTTACAAGAGGTACAATACATTATATCATAATATTAGTCATGGTTGGTAATAAACTCTCAAGAAAAGTTTTTATTAATAAAACAGCGTCAGTTTTTTTTGGCGTTGCTACAGGATCAGGTTTAAAAATCAATAATCAAAAGTTGGAACCTGCTTGCCGGGAGAAAGAGCTTCCATTGTATCTTTTTGAAGGTGATAAAACCTCTCAGGTTTTTACCAGGGAAATGATAAAGGTATTACCGGAAGAAGAACCGTATACTTATCATAAGCTTTTGTCTGAAACTCCAGTTCACATTCTGCGAAGGAATTTTAAAGAAGTTCCTGATAAGGAAGAGATTTCACTGTCAGTTAATAAGTGGAAATTAATCTTGAGTAAAGATAGTTCTCCGCTTCTTCAAAATGCTGTGAATGATTTCGCAGACTATATGGATAAGTCAATGGATGTCAGGATAGAAACGGAGGAGATTGAGTCACCAGATGGATGGCTGAGAATGGATCATTGTATAGTAGCGGGAACACGTGATCAGTTATCCGGATGTGGTACAACATTGAAAGGGCCTAAAGACTATGAAATTGAAGTAAGACCGGATCATATAATAATCTGCGGATATGACGAACGCGGTGTGATGTTCGGACTTTATAACCTCGAAGCCAGGATGAACTTACGCGAAGCACCTTTCCTTCCCAAAAATCTTAAGACTGTCAGACATAGTCTTTACGATGTACGTTTGGTTATGTCCTGGATGGGATGGATGGAGTGGCCAGATACTTTACTTTCACATCTTGCACATTATGGTTTTGACGGTATATATGCTTCTCCAATGGCTAATCCTAATGGTGATCGTAGCACAGCAGAATCATCAACAGATTTTTATGCCCGCATACTTTATAAAATTCGTGACCAGGATACTTCACGAATGAAGGATCTCATTAAACGTGCAGCCCGTTTTGGCATTAAGGTTTATGCTCCGATAATATACCAGTTCATGGGGACTTTAGAAAGCGAAGCCGGACTGCGTAAACTGGTACGTGATATTCTTAAAGAATTCCCCGAAATAGAAGGTTATATCCTCCTGACTGAAGGTTTCTGGTACAGGGAATGGCATGGTACCCGGGGAAATGATTCGGCTGAAAGGGAATGGATTAGAAATTGGGCCGGTGCAGTTGGAATAGTATTAGAAGAATGCCATCGGATAAATCCCTCCATTGAAATTCTTCCTTGGGATTACAATATAGCTAACCAGAAAGAAAAGGCAGAAATGAAACGTTACCTTATCCGGCAACTTCCGGTGGAAACGATTCCCCTTTTGACCTGGGAGAATGGGAAAAGCTTTAAAATTGATAAGTATGAAGGGAAATTGAATGATTATTCAATTTCCCAGATCGGCCCTTCGGAGGTTGCTCATGCACAGATAGAAGAAGCACGTTTAAGGAATATGAGAGTCTATTGCAATGCAGATACTTTCGTTTGTGGAGGACAGTTTCAAACAGTTCCTTACCAGCCGTTTCCCTATCAGTGGTATGAAAGATATAAAGCACTTGAAAATTATGGGATTAATGGAACTCTGGAAAGTTGGACCAGTGGTTTTACACCTAATTTCATGTCCGAATTGAGAACCTGGTATTGCTGGAGCGATGCGCCTGATCTTGAAGAATTGCTCGGGAAAATTGCTTCCAGAAATTTCGGTAAAGAAAGTAAAGAAATGGTCATTAAAGCCTGGCACTATTTCAGCGAAGCTATTCGTCTGATCCCTGATACCGGACCAACTATGGGAACAAGTAATGCAATCGGAAAT
>CAZPMM010000313.1:0-3481 GCA_964587405.1 uncultured Rikenellaceae bacterium | reverse complement strand
GTTGCCGATGGTTCCCATGTATTTCCCCCGTCGGATGAGATCATTATAGTGCCGTTCTGTCCTACTATGCAACCAGTTGATCCGTTAAAACAAATATCCCTGTAAATTGCCCTGAATCCGTAGAATCTCCTGTCGGCTGAAGCTTCAACCTTTTTCCATGATTTTCCTCCATCGCTGGTATTTATTAAAGTCTCATTGAGTCCGACAGCAAAGCCATTATTATGGTCGGTGAATGTCATGCCGTAAAGCCAGTTCAATGTTCCTGTTGTTGGTAGTTCATTCCAGTTACTGCCGCCATCAGTTGTCTTCAGCAGGAAACCTCTCTCACCGGCAGCATAACCCGTTTTTTCATCAGTAAAATGAAGTGCAAACAAATGTCTTCCCCTTTCACCATACTGGCATTCCCAGGTCTTTCCTCCATCAATAGTATGGAAAATATAACCATAGCCTCCACGTTTATCATGCCTCATAGATTTATTTGTTTCGGCAATTCTAATTCTTCCGCCTGCAGCCCAGCCTTCCTTTTCATTTACAAATCTGACTCTGTATAAATCGGCATCCGAATCAACATGTATTTTCTGCCATGTCTTGCCGGAATCCTCTGTTCTTAAAATGGTTCCCATAGAACCGACTGCCCATCCCATACTACCTTTGAATGTAATGTCCATCAGAGGATATCCGCCTCTTAATGACGGATGTGGAACCGACCTGTAAAAAAGCGACGATTGAAGGATGCCTGTTCTGTTATCAATCTGATCAAGTATGATTTCTGTCTGCATTAACTGTTCACTTGTTCCTGTTTTTACTCCTGCCAGCTTTTTTCTGAGTTCACTTATCAGAATATTATCGGCCTTTGCAAGATTGTCCAGAAGTGACCGGATTCCTTTAATTCTTCTATCTGTCCGGGATTTAAAAACCGCAGGATTTTTGATTGAGACACCTGAAAGGTAACCAAGTTTGGCCGGATTGAAAAAATCATTCCCGGTATATTTCCATGCCTGTAACTCGTAATTTTTTCCGGGAAGCAAAAAGTTACGGAAAACATTTATGCCCCACAAATCAGAATAATCTACAGGAATGTCAAGTGACCTCATGTCAATCATCAACTCAGCACCCCATCCGGTTGATGTATTGAAGATGTCAGCCTTTGCTGCCGGAGTCCATTCAGGGTATGGCTCACCGTATCTGTCGTAATGAGTTCCTTTTATCTCACCACTGTTATTTAGTACAATAAGGTAATAATCCTGGTGAATATTATCTGCATTCTTGGAACGGGGCTGAAGTATAATCCAGAAACATTCCTTGCTGAATAGAGTCTGGTCAACGAAAACACCGTTCACACCTGTCATCTGGGCATCCATACCTCCACCAAGTTTGCCGGATATTCCATCACTTTTTTCAATGTAAGCACCGTCTGCTTTTAAATTGAAGCAAAGATAATTGCCGGACAGACCAACTGCGGCCAGTGAGGTATTTGATGTTATGGTTTGACCAGTTTTGTCAGTATGGGAAATTTGTAAGATTTCAAGGTCATGCCATAACCGGGAGTCTTCCATTTTATTTATGGATGGTACAGATGGAAGCTCCTTAATTTTTGCTGTTTTTTCTTCCTGCTTTGTCAGGTCGGGTTTGATTTCCTGTAAAAAGTCAGGCCTCGGCCAGTAATATGAAACAAGTCCTGATTCACGAACCATAATATCCTGTTGAACAGTTATTCCGGTTGTGGGCATGCTTATTTCTGCAATGCCATCCTTATAGCTTGAATGACGGAATTCAAGATTCCATTTCCATCCGGGATTTGAATAAACATCCAGTCCAGCAAAAGGAATTACGATTTCCGCTTGCCATCTGTCTGACTGACGAATAACTTTTACCGTAGCAGATGAATTCCATGAGGAAAAATAAAATCCGCCAATGTAAGGATCAAAATAAGCATCCCAGATTATTCCTTCCGGATTGATGGCAATTGAATAATGATAATCGCGACCATGAATAATATCATCCGGTATCCATGGCTTAAGATTAACCTGAATATAATCATCTGAAGTGATCAATCCGTCTTTCTCCTTCATCTTAACAGTAATCCCGTCAGGTTGTCCGACAGACCAGAAAAGATAAATATTAGCGCTGTCATATAATACTTTTACTGAGGTTTTGTCAATACTGTTCTTCCCCGAAATGAAGGGAGTAACCGTAAGTGCATTAGCCCATTCAGCTTCCTTCATCTCACCATCGGCAACTATTGTTAAAACGGGAGAGACCTTTGTGGTCTGATTTAACTGTTTGCCGTTTGCAGATTGAGCTGAAATAAGTCTGTTTCCCCTGACAATATTCTCATCTCCGGTTGCATGGTATTTCTGAGAATAGGCGCTTATGCCATTGATTAAGAGTATTATTGTAAACAGGGCGCTGATTGTTTTATTTCTCATGATATTTCAGTTTAAGTAAAATTGATTTTTATGAATCAAATTTAACATGTTCCCGCCAATACTGAAATTAAAAACAAACTTATTGTATTAATTTTGATTTATTAACTTTATTTCTTCTTTTATATCCTTTCTTTGTGAGTAAGTAAATATGTTCTTTAACTACAAAGATTCCAGGCAGACTTTCTGTGTTTTAAATTCAACAGGTGCATATTATCCCGGAATTTCATCACATTATGTACGCAGCTAAGAATCCTGTATAGTTTAAGCAATTTATATCAAGACAACAATTTTCAATTGTTGAAAAACTGATTATATTTGCGGCGGCTTACACAGTCCTCCTTTACAAGGGCAAAGGAGGACACAGCGGGGTGTAGCGCAGTCCGGTTAGCGCATCTGGTTTGGGACCAGAGGGTCGCAGGTTCGAATCCCGCCACCCCGACAAAAGAGCGTTCATTTACAGTATGTTACAAATTTTTGAACCTTGTTTTGAACCACAGGATTAAAACCCTGTCAGAAATGGCAGGGTTTTTTTATTGGTTGAGATGAGAATTCATATCACTCACGATTCTATTGCACAATCATTTAAGGGATATTCACACTAATTTTATGGTAAACAAAATACTTGCCTACTATGGAGAATCCATTTGACTTACTTGAACAAAGATTGCTGGCCATCGAAGAAAAATTAGATGTTATGATCAAAAAAATCGATAACCAGGAGAATACATCATCGCTCTCAACTACCTGGGCTACGACAAAGCAGCTTGCACAACATTTGGGAATATCGACCGCAGCTATAACAAATATGCGAGGAACAAAAATTCCTTACTACAAAATCGGTGGCAGAATTCTGTTTAAACGTGAAGAAGTCGATGACTACATCCAGAAATCACGCTATATGAGTGGCAGAGATAATTTGGATGAATATTTAAAGCGACATCGCTGAAGAGAAGCAGAAGAAGAAAAGAAATACAAATTCCTTAATTCAATTGTCATGAAAGATAATGAAAATACCCGGTTAAGTCGGGAAGATAAGATATTGTTCGAACTCA
>CAZPMM010000312.1:0-3509 GCA_964587405.1 uncultured Rikenellaceae bacterium | reverse complement strand
GCGGTGACGGTGTAAAAGACACCACAGAAGAATGTGATGACGGAGATCTAAATGTTACAGGTATTGTTGCACAGTATACTTTCAATGAAACAAGTTCAACAATTGCCGATGATACTTCAGGTAACGGATACAATGGAACAATAGTCGGTGCTCACAGATACAACATCGGCAGGTTCGGCAGGGCAATGGAATTTGATGCAGTTAATGACTATGTCCAGATACCTAACCCGTTAAGTTCACAGCCGAATTTGAGTCAGGAATGGACTGTAAGTGCATGGGTGAATATCAAGAATACCGGAACCGATCAGTTTCTTATTTCCGGAATGAATCTTGGAGTAAAACTGGTTCATGGAGCCGGCGACAGGATGCTGTTGTATGTTAATTCCGGTACTAACGATTACTATGTTTACAGTAATTCAGCAGGTCTTTTAACTGGACAGGGATGGAAGCATGTAGTTTTTGTTTTCAGAAACTCTGATGGTTATAGAAGAATTTATGTAGACGGTGCTGACAAAACAGGGACCGGACCTAATAACACATCAACTCCTTCCGGAATTTCAGGAACTTTAAGAATAGGCAACCTTGTTAATGGTCTCATTGATCATGTCCAGATTTATAACAGAGCAATAACCCCTGATGAGGTAACAGCACTTTATTATCTTTATGGTGATAGTTGTAATAATTGTAAAAATGCGAAATGCGGTGATGGTTATCAGAAGATAAAAGATTCAACGACTGGTCAGTTTACAGCAGGAATACTCAACGAAGTTTGTGATGATGCGAATGTAAGCAATGATGATTACTGTAGAAATGACTGTCAGGCGATTATCGGTTTCTGCGGAGACGGAAATATTCAGAACGGCTCACCGGCAAGTGAGCAGTGTGACAATTCAGGAAACCCTTATTGTACAGGTCCATGCACAGGAGACGGCTCATCAATGGTTTGCAAGGAAGGGTGTACTGTCAATCACGGTGCATGCAGTGACGGCATCATTGATTATATTGCCGGTGAAGCATGTGATGACGGCAACACCATAAACGGTGACTATTGTTCACATCCTGGCTGTCAGGTTACAGGTTCCTGCGGTGATGCGATAATTCAGGTGAATGAAACATGTGACAGTTCCACAACTTCTCCCGGAGTAGGTGCATACTGTGTTGCTGACTGTCAGACCCTTCTTGGAAACTGCGGTGACGGCAGGATACAGGGACCGGGATACACGACTTCCTACTACGGCGGAACTCTTCCGACAACTCCCGCATTATGGACAACTGACGGACCTGAATACTGTGACACAAATGATCCGAGAACAATTTCTTTAACAAATACAACCGGCTGTAATGCAACAACCTGTACAAGAGACGGAAGTTGCGGTGACGGTATCAGACAGTCAAGGTTTGAGGGCTGTGACGGAAGTGTAACGGCAGGGGATTCAAGACTCATTCTGCGTCTTGATGAGAAAACAGGGTCTACAGCCATTGATGATTCAGGTAATGGTAACAACGGAACTGTATATTACTGGAAAGAGAATCGCGTTACTTATTCACAGGATTTCAGCAACGGCATATGGAATTCTTATTGCGGCAACAGAACAAATTTCACCTACAATATTTTTGCACCTGATATGACTAATACTGCCTTGAAAATTGTTATGCCTGCAACCTTAACTTGTTCTTCTGCTGGTGGCTGGGGAGTTCTTCAAACAGTCAGTCCGGCACTTGTTGCCGGTGGAACCTACACCATGAGTGTCTGGCTGAAAGGTGTATCCGGAGGGGAATCTGTCGCTATAGGTTTGAATGACGGACATATGACAACGGTAACTTTAACAAATGAATGGAAAAGATATACAGCTACATTTACCGGAATTACAAATATCACAAGAGGTCTCCAGTTCAGAGGTGCTGTCGCTGGGCAGACTTATTATGCATGGGGAGCTCAGCTTCAGAGCAGATCAAGAATGAGTGCCTATGCTGAAACGACATCTGCTCCGATTGCCGGATCCACTTCAGTTTATGACGGCTTCGGCATGTGGGCAAAAGGGAAAATGGGAAATGCACTCCTGTTTGACGGATCAAAAGATTATGTTGCTGTTCCAAATAGTGCGAGTTTGAATCCGACGAGCATAACAGTTTCAATGTGGCTTTATCTCAACGAAAATCCAGACTGTGATGCCAACAATAACTGGAGAAGCATTATTAGAAAGGGTTCAACATCCGGAACAACAACCGGTTTTGATGTGGTTCTTGAACAGAGTCGTGTGTTAGTATGGGATACCGGTTCAGGATCGTCAGACAGATGGAATCTTGGTGCCGCAGGGACTCTCCCGTTAAATTCATGGACACATGTTGTCCTTGTTTATGATCAGACCGGTTCAAAGAAAGCTTATATGAATGGAAATCTGATCGGAACGAAGTCTATTGCAGCTGCGCCTCTGGCATCGAACACAGATCCGCTTTATATAAGCAACTCTTCTTCAGATTGTCCAAACGGTGCAGGTGCATTCCCCGGATTCATTGATGATGTGAGAATATATTCCGGTGCCTTGACGCCTGATCAGATCAGCAAATCTATTTATGATATTTCCCAGACCTGTCGTGCAGGGTGTAAATCTGATCCTGTAGGAAACCTTGAAACTGCTTTGAGAACAGAGATAAGCGGCTGGGCATGTGATCCCGACTGGCCGATGAGACAGGCACGAGTAGTTCTTGAATTTACAGACAGAGTCGGAACAAGGGCTTATGTTACAACACCGAACGATATCATGTTCACCACATTCCTTTCTTCAGAACAGAGCATTCAGAATATTTGCGGCGGTGGAGCAAACCACAGATGGAGTTTTAATCCTGCACTTGTAAACTGGACCGGTCTTTTCCAACCATTTACTGTTAAGGCATGGGCTCTTACCGAAGATGTAAGTCCTGAAACCGATACACTCCTTGGAACAAAAACATTTACAATGGGACCCATTTGTATGGACGGAGTTGTGGAAGGTGATGAAGAGTGTGATGACGGCAACGATGTCTGGGCTGATACCTGCAGAAATGACTGTAAAGTTCCAAAATGTGGAGATACATACGATCATGATAACAATCCGGCAACTGCTGAAATTCCGCTTGTTTCATCAACTGAAACATGTGAAGTCGGCACAACAACATCGTGTGTGTCTGCTGGTGTTACAGGCGGAACAGGGACAGTCACATGCAAGACTGACTGTTCGGCATGGAATACTGTGCCGACTGGCTGTTCAGCTTTAAATGACACTACTAAAGCACTTTGTGTGTGCCAGAAAGCGTGGACATGTCCGACAAAACCGTACTGGAACAATGAGTTCGACACATCTTACTATAATGTTGATACCTATGCTCAGTACTGGGTAGGAACGGGAACATGGGATCCTGCCAACGACACTACTACACAGTATAGTGAAACTCCAAGCAGCACTTCATGTCAGTTCACATGCGGATACAATCTTACATGGGACAGCGGACTTGGTAAATGTGTAGGAATA
>CAZPMM010000311.1:0-3512 GCA_964587405.1 uncultured Rikenellaceae bacterium | reverse complement strand
GCACATGATTGAAGATTATATTCATTACGTGTTTGCGTTTGAATTCAATCATGTGGGTTTCATCCAGAAATACTGTTTATCTTATTTATACTGCAGAAAGCTCAGGTCAAAGATAATACATATTGCCATATAAAGGATACAGATAGCTGCCGGACTTTTTTTATCTTTGTTCAATTTTCCCCGGATATGATATCTGTACAGGATCTTTCAGTTTCATTTGGCAGTTTTGACCTGCTCACAAATATCTCATTTCTGATAAATGACCAGGACAGGATCGGACTTGCCGGAAGGAACGGCGCCGGAAAATCGACACTTCTGAGGATAATATCCGGATTACAGAGTCCTACTTCAGGGTATGTTGATATGTCTAAGGAAGTAACCATCGGTTATCTTCCCCAGCAGATGAAAGTAGACGACACGACAACAGTCCTTAACGAGGCAATTAAAGCTTTCCCTGAGATAATCAGTCTCTCACGTGAAATTGAGTCATGTACTGCGGAAATCGCCTCACGAGATGATTATGAATCGCGGGAATATTTTAAGCTTTGCGATCATCTTTCGACCATAGAAGAGAGGTTCAGATTCGAGGGAGGGGATAACTACCTTGCTGATGCGGAAAAAACTCTTGCAGGACTCGGATTTGAAAGAAAAGATCTGGACCGACCCACAAAAGAGTTGAGCGGCGGGTGGCGGATGAGGATCGAACTTGCAAAGATCCTCCTTAGAAAACCTTCATTATTCCTGTTGGATGAGCCCACAAATCATCTTGATATTGAGTCAATACAATGGCTGGAGAGTTACCTGGCTTCATACAGGGGAGCAGTAGTACTGGTGTCACATGACAGAGCATTCCTCGACAATGTTACAATGAGAACCATAGAAATCTCTCTTGGAAAAATATATGATTACAAGGTACCCTGGTCTCAGTTTGTAATTCTCAGAAAAGAAAGAAGAGAACAACAGATAGCAGCATATAGGAACCAGCAGAAAATGATAGGAGACACTGAAAAATTCATTGAACGGTTCAGATATAAAGCCACAAAGGCCATACAGGTACAATCGAAGATCAAAATGCTGAAAAAAATAGACCGTATTGAGGTTGATGAAGAAGATTTCAGTGAAATAAATCTCAGGTTTCCACCATCACCAAGATCCGGCACCAATGTGGTTGATGCCAGGGAATTATCAAAGAGATTTGGCACTCACATAGTATTGAAAAAAATTGATTTCAGGATACATAGGGGAGAAAAAGTGGCTTTTGTCGGACGTAATGGTGAAGGGAAAACAACTTTTTCGAGGATTATTAGCGGAGAACTGGATCATGAAGGAATACTTAAGATCGGGCATAATGTTAAGATCGGATATTTCGCCCAGAATCAGGATGAACTCCTTAATGAAGAAAAAACTGTTCTTGAAACTGTTGATGAAGCAGCGAAAGGAGAAATAAGAGCAAAAATCAGGGATATTCTCGGAGCATTCCTTTTTCAGGGTGAAGATGTTGATAAAAAGGTTAAAGTCCTTTCAGGTGGAGAACGGTCGAGACTGGCTCTTGTAAGGCTCCTTCTCGAGCCACACAATCTGCTGGTACTTGATGAACCCACAAATCACCTCGATATGCGGTCGAAAGACATACTCAAACAGGCTCTTATCAGTTATGATGGCACATTAATTGTTGTTTCTCATGACAGGGATTTTCTTGACGGAATTGTAAACAAGATTTATGAATTCAGGAATAATAAAATCAGGGAACATATCGGAGGTATTTATGATTTCCTTCAAAGGAAAAAGATTGAAAGCCTGAAAGAAATTGAGAAGAAAGAAGTACGGGTGGACAAATCTTCTTACCGTGAAAATGGATATATTTCCACTAATAAACAAAAGTATCTTGAAAAGAAAGAATATGACAAGACTCTCCGGAAACTTAAAAGAAGGCTAGAAGAATCGGAGAAAGAGATTGAAAGCATAGAAAAAGAGATCAGCGCTATGGATGCCCGGCTGAGTTCTCCCGGCCACTCCATATCAGGTACAGATGAACTTTACACGAAGTATCAGGAACTTCAGGAAAGGCACAATGAAGAAATGAATAGATGGGCACAATATACACACGATCTGGAAGTTTTCTTAAATGCAGATGAATAACATGGATAAACAACAGTTTGAAAAGGAATACAGGATACATGTTTATGAAACTTCGCCTGACGAGAATGTGAATATCTGTTCACTCTTTAACTATATGCAGGACGTTGCAGCTATACATGCAATAAAACTGGGCTATGGACGGGATGAGCTCATGAAGAACAATAATTTCTGGGTATTGTCCAGAATGTATGGAGAAATAGCTGAATACCCGTTCAGGAACGAAAAGATAATTGTCAAGACATGGCCTTATGGTACAGATAATGTCTTTTCATTAAGATTCTTCGAGTTGAGACTTCCGGATGGAAGAATCATTGCCAAAGCTTCTTCATCCTGGCTGATCATTGATGCATTAAGCAGGCGGATACAGCGCCCGGACGAAATACTCATCAGCTATAATTCCTTAAGGGAAGCTTCTTTAATACCTGTCAGAATTGCCGGAAAAATTAAGGAAGCAGACCCTGATGGTAAGCTATCTGACTTATTCAAAGTAAAACTCAGCGATATTGATGTCAATCTGCATACAAATAATGTCAATTATCTCAAGTGGACAATCGACACATATGATTTTGATTTCATAATGAAGTATATTCCATCTTCTGTGGAAATAAACTATCTTGCCGAATCAATGCTCGGTGAGTATATCACTATCAGGACTTCAGGAGAAAAAGGAGGAAACACTATCTTCAGGCACTCGATCCTGCGTGATTCCGGAAAAGAACTCTGCAGGATAAGGCTTGAATGGAAGGAACGTAAAAACTGACAAATCAATTACAGCTATGAACATGCACAATAATCATAAAGCAGGTTTCTCAGGGCTGATATTCATCTTTACTCTGCTGATCGTTTTGGGATCATGCGGCACCACTCAGACCGTGATTGATCCAAAAGACCTTTCCTATATTTACAATCCGTCCAGGAATCCTGTAAATCCCAGATACAGTGTAACAAACGAATCGGAGAACCAGTCATATCTTGCCGTTAAGTTCTTTACCCGTGAACTCTATTTTTCAGAAGCAAATCCGCAGGGTATTTCCATGTCACAATTGCTTATCACAGTCAAGCTGTATGACATAAGCAGGGGAAGGACTCTTGCAGATACTGCCTATTATAATCTTAATATAGTAAGAGAAGAAAACAGACCTGAGTTTGTTTACAGAATACCACTCAGGGTTCAGCCGGGCCTCGATTACATGGCTGAAGTCAAGATACTCGACAGAGTGAGGCAAAGAGTTATTCAGGCATTTGTTCCCTTCAACACCCTTTCTCCTGCCAATAAATATAATTTTATGGCAAGGGGTCATTTTGCAAAAAATGAACTGTTTAATCCCATTATAAGGAAAAATGAATATGTTAATCTGGTCTATCTGAAGGAA
>CAZPMM010000310.1:0-3539 GCA_964587405.1 uncultured Rikenellaceae bacterium | reverse complement strand
ATGCTCCTGATTTATATTTTTCTATATCTTCAAGAGAGAAAGCCATATTCTCTTCAGATACATTCCTGTATGACTGAACTTCACGTATCATTGTGGCATAAGTTGGTGCATCGGTAAGTTTTGGTACTATAGATGCTGAAGCCCAGCCCTGGTAAAATTCATATTCAAATCTGGGTGGAGACTCTAAACCTTTTTTTGTTGTAACGAGAATAACCCCATTAGCAGCTCTTGAACCATAAATACCTGCAGAGGCATCTTTAAGAACAGACAAACTTTCGATATCACCGGGTTCAATCGAATTAAGATCACGGCCAGGAATTCCGTCAACAACAACCAGTACTGAAGTGTTACCCGATTCATTTGCAATAGTAGAAACTCCCCTGATACGAAGATTAGCCTGATCAGCTCCCGGCCGTCCGCTGGCTTGTGTAACAAAAAGGCCCGGCAAACGACCGCTCAGCGCACTCGAAACGTTTGGAGTGGGAGCAGCAGTGATCTCTTCAGAGCTAACTGTAGTTATCGATCCGATAACATTCACCTTTTTCTGTGTGCCGTAACCTACAACAACAACTTCCTCAAGAGAAAGTGCTTCCGAAGTAAGTGTAATATCAATCACATTCCTGTTACCCACTTGTATCTCGGCAGTCACATAACCTATAAAAGAAGCTGCAATCACAGCATTCTGATCCGGCACATTCAGGGTATATTTCCCGTCAACACCGGTAATAGTACCAATAGTTGTACCCTTTACAATAACATTAACACCCGGTAAAGGAAGACCATCTTCATCAACAACTATTCCTGTTACAAGTACCTGCTGAAAATCAGCAGCATAAACGCTATTCGCAGGGAATGTAAAACACAACATGAGGAGAAAGCTCATCCCCATAACGATCAGCTTTTTTGTTTGGCAGACAATTACGGAAAGTGCCTGCAATAATGAATTGATTTGTTTCATAGTTAAAATTTTGAACAATAAAATTACATTAAATCTCTTTTACAAAATCTATAAACAACAATGATTCAACTATTTAATAAACATTGTGGGAGGCAATGAAATCCTTCTCCAGAAAATAACAGACTAGCTTTTTTACATAGGCAGAACGGTTAAGAATAGTTTACATAGGGTTAAGATTTAAAATTAATCAATAATCAGATGAATAAATTTTATTTAAATATTTTTAACATAAAAAAGAGACTGCCGGTAATACCGGCAGTCTCTTTTTTATTCAATTTATCTGATGATCAGATCAATCGTAAAGTGGATTCTGTACAAGTTGCGGAGCCTTTTTCAACTCATTTCTTGGTATCGGCAACCAGTATTGCTTTGCACTCATAACATTGTCCGCATGTGCCTTGATCCATTTCCAGGTTGTAACGATAGATCCATCAGTATTTTTAACCTCAAGGATATCAATTCCTCCCAGCTGTGGTGTCATCTTTTCGATCATGATCTTCCATCTTCGGATGTCATACCACCTGCTCTCCTCACCATAAAGCTCAATTCTCCTTTCGTGGCGTAAAGCTTCCTTTATATCACCTGTAAAATCAGGTAGGCCTGCCCTGTTCCTTATCATATTAATATACTTTGCAGCTTCAACTGTTTCATCAAGTTCCAGGCATGCTTCAGCATAATTGAACAGTACCTCTGCAAACCGCAAATAGATCCATACATTCTGATTATTCTGAACATCTCCATTACTACTCTGATCCATGAATTTTTTAGTAAGATAGCCTCCATAGCAGCCATTTCCGGGAGAAAGAGGGCCTTTACGGGTATCAAGTCCATACACATCTTCATAAGTTCCGTCAGAATGCATTGTCCTGTGGGTTCGTCTTTCATAAATCCCCAATGGATCTCGGGGCTGAAGATTAACAGGACGTGCCTGCCATACCGCACTATCGTACAGGAATGTTGCATAAAACCTTGGTTCCCGGTTATAATATGGATTTTCATGCTTAAACCTGGCTGATATATTTTTATACAGTTTGTTGCCGTCGATTTCGAAATGATCAAAGAATTTTGATCCGTCACTCATTTCATAATCGTCTATTACCTGCTGCAAGGGACCATTCCTTCCAAAATTATTTACACCGTTAGGTCCGTTAGTCTGGTTAATACGATGAGTTCTTCCAAGGTTGAGAATATACATTTTTCCCCAGATAATCTCATCGTTAGCCAATGTGTAAGACCGGAAAAGATCATAATAGTTTTTAGCAACTGCTGCCTGGTCGGGTGCTCCGAAATCTGCCAGTTTTGGCGTTCCGTTTGCAGCTCCAAGGTCCATAACAGCTTTTGCTGCATTCTTTGCAGCGGTCCAGAGAGCTACCCTGTTAGTACCTGCCTTGTATCCTACCAGTTCACTTGCAGCTGTTCCGTCAGCAGTAAGATCACTGGCTGCAAATAAAAGTATCCTCGATTTCAGGGCCAATGCAGCTTCTTTTGTTGGCCTTCCCATTTCCTGATCGGCTTTTAACGGCAGTAATGCTGCGGCATCATCACAGTCTTTAATGATAAAATTGACTGTTTCCTCGAATGTTGCCCGTGTCAGGGTTTGAAAATCATCTTCCAGTTTATTTGCCGTCTTCATTATCGGTACTCCTCCGTAAAGGCGGCAGAAATTATGGTAAACAAATGCCCGCAGGAATAATCCTTCACCCTTAAGGACATCCGTTTTTACCTTAACAGCCGCCTGTTCGGAAGCCGGGTATTTAGCGGCAATACCGTCAATATTATCAAGGAACAGATTGATTCTCTGAACATTTCCCCAATTGTTAGTATTCCATCCCAGCCAGCTGGGTAATCCCGACTGAACATCAGCAGACATGGTACCCAGGTTATATGCCTGTGAACTGCTTCCTCTGCCAACGGGCATTTCATCACACATTGAACCCAGCATAACTCCCTGGAAAGGCTGGTTCAACTGATAATAAGCATAATTCAGATAGGCGCTGGCAAGTGCTGGATCGGACCATACGGTTGCATCGGAATATGAATCCAGTGGTGTCTTATCCAGAAGCTCAGATTCGCAAGCAGATATAAATAACACCAGTACCAATGACAGTAATATTCTTTCAAGCTTTTTCATAACAATTCATTTTAAAGATTAACATCAGAATGCAACTTTTACACCAACAGCATAAACCTTATGGAGCGGATAGCTTGTAACATTTGATACTTCCGGATCATGTTTGTATGCAAATGCATTATAGAGCAGTGCCAGATTCTGACCTGATAAATAGATCCTGAGATTCTTCAGCTTGATTTTCTGAATCAAATCCTGGGGCAGGTTATACCCAACCTCTAAATTTTTCCAGCGGATGAAAGCATGATTATAATAATCGAAATCTGTCAGATAATCAGCTCTCCAGTAATCTTCTGTTCTTTCAAATGATCTTGGTTTGGATGCGGTCTTATTTTCAGGTGTCCATCTGTCGTCAGCATAATATTGCCAGTAATTTCCCCAGGTTCCCATGATCGGGAAATCAGCCCTGTACCATGTATTTCCCACTCCCTGAAACAGGGTGGTCAGAGAAAA
>CAZPMM010000309.1:0-3559 GCA_964587405.1 uncultured Rikenellaceae bacterium | reverse complement strand
AGACGAAATAATTCTTAAACCTTCCAGAAGGCCGGATCCCAAAGGGTCGATCAGGTTTTCGGTTATCGGGCTGAATCATAACCATATTTATGGAATGACTGATGCTCTGATCAAAGGCGGCGGAAAACTAGTTTCCGTATATGCTGCAGAACCTGAATTACTGAAGGTTTTCACAAAGAGATTTTCCGGTGTTAAAGTAGCTGGAAGTGAAAAAGAGATACTTGAAGATTCATCAATTCAGCTTGTTGCCAGTGCTTCTATTCCGGTCGACAGGGCTCCGCTCGGGATTCGAGTTATGAAATCGGGTAAGGACTTCACGGCAGACAAACCCGGTATTGTTACTCTGGAACAGCTTGCGGAGGTAAGGAGAGTACAAAAGAATACGAAGCGTATTTACTCCATAATGTACAGTGAGCGCCTGGGGAATCCGACTTCTGTCCAGGCAGAAGTATTAATACGGTCAGGAGCTATAGGGAAAGTCGTTCAGACTCTCGGACTGGGGCCTCACAGAATGAGACCCTCCTCACGCCCTGAATGGTTTTTTGATCCCAAAAAAGCAGGAGGTATTTTATGTGACATCGGATCTCACCAGTGTGACCAGTTCCTTTACTACACCGATTCAAAACAAGCCGAAGTCAATTTTGCCCAGACAGGAAATTTTGCAAACTTAAAATATCCGGAATATCAGGACTTTGGTGACATGAGCGTCAGAAGCCCCCATGCAACAGGTTATATCCGTGTCGACTGGTTCACTCCTGACGGACTTAAAACATGGGGAGACGGCAGAACATTTATTTTAGGGACTGATGGCTATATCGAAATGAGAAAATATATTGACATTGCAGGACGTGAGGGAGGTAATCACCTGTTACTTGTAAACCATAAAGAAACAAAATATTACAACTGCTCTGAAGTATATATGCCCTATGGCGAACAGCTTGTAAACGATGTCATCAACCGCACCGAAACAGCGATGACGCAGGATCATTGTTTCCTTGCCGCTGAACTTGCCCTGAAAGCTCAGGAAATGGCAAGCAGGCTGAATGCATGATTTAATCCCAATTAAAACCGAATTTGTGAGAAGACAGGATAAAGAGATCACCGACAGTGATATTATAAGGGAAATACTCGAAAAATCTCCTGTTATCAGAATTGGTCTGGTCGATAATAATGAAGCATATATAGTCCCTTTGAATTATGCCTATAATGACGGAATAATATATATCCATTCGGCTCCTGAAGGCAGAAAGATTGATTTGATTAAAAACTTTAATATTGTCAGTTTTGAAACAGAACTGCCCTTCCAGATCATAAGAAAAAAAGGCGTTTGTCATTGGTCTGTAAAATACAGATCTGTGATGGGAAAAGGAACTATCACATTGGAAAATGATCCACACGCAAAAAAGCATGCTCTTGATCTTATAATGAAAAAATACGGAGCAAAAACAGAACCTGAATATGATGAAAAATCCCTCTCGAAAATGATCATAATAAAGCTTGAAATTATTTCAGTAACGGGCAAACAATCAGGAAAATGGTAATCAATACAGAAAAAGAGTTTTAATTTTACAATAACAATTAATTCAATATTACAATCATGAGAACTTTTATGCTTTCAATGATAGGTATTTGTTTCCTTGTCACTTCCTGTACCACTTCAAAACTATTAACATCGGGGCTTCAAGCTGCAGAAATAATAGATATAAAACTGATGGAGCCATTTTCAAATATATCAGTCATTGCAAAAGGAAACCTGGGAGACATAGATGACAGCGCTTCATTTGTGTCAGGGAACCTGATAATAAACGTGATGGAGAAGTTTAAAGGACAGGTACCGTTGACCGGTAAAATCTTTTTAACCGATCCTGAAATAAACAATACACTGGTGAAGGAGTATGAATCGCTTATACTTGCAGGAAAAACGGTTAAAGATGTGTCCCACCTGCAGATCCCTCCCACTATTGACAAAGTCCTGGAAGCGAATGATGCAAGATTTGGGATGATAACCGTTGCATCAGGGTTTACACGAATAAGAGGTAATTATGGCAAACAAATAGCCAAAGGAGCGCTTCTGGGACTGGTAACATTAGGTATGTATTACCAGACACCAATAAAGTCAAGATCAAATATACATGTCATAATAGTTGATTCACAAAATAATAATGTTGCCTTTTACAGAAGATCATTTCTTCAGGATAAAGAACCTCTTGACGAGAATGTACTCACAAAACAATTTAAAAATATTTTCACAGGCTATTTTATTTCTCCTAAATAGATTTATAATCAAGTAGTTAAGTGATTTTTATTGCAAAACACAGATTAAATCAAACACATCAGAGAAATGGCGGAACATAAATATATTCAGTTTGGAACAATATCACTAGTTCTGATGGTTCCTGTATTCATAATGATTATCATAATGCTTTTTACCATTGGGCTGAAAGATCTTATTCAGAGTCTGGTATTGATCCTTCTGGCCGTAACTTTTCTGATCTGCATATTGATTTTCTACAAAATGACCATACAAATAAACGATACTCATGTCATTTTCCGTATGGGCATCGGGCTTATTACAAGAGAGTATGAACTATCACAGATAAAAAGCTGCAGGCCTGTCAGAAACTCCCCTTTTTATGGCATTGGAATCAGAAAAATCCCGGGAGGATGGCTTTTTAATGTCACAGGTATGGAAGCTGTTGAAATATCATTTAAGAACAAAAAACAGATTGTAAGGATAGGTACAAATAAATCTGAAGAAATTTCTGCAATAATCAGCAAACTAACCGACTACCGCAACCACGAAAGTTTTTATGACGAAAAAGATTTCACCGGTTACTATCTGACCGGAGTACTCTTATTATTAATTATCCTGCTTCCTGCAATATTAATCATCATTGGCAACAGAGAACCTGCCGTCAGTACCTCTGTTGAATCGGTTACAATAAAAGGGATGTACGGAGTGACCATACAATATACTGATCTTGTTCAAGTTGACACGACAGATATGCTTCCGTCAGTAAGGTCAAAAAAAAATGGTTATGCATTTGGTAAAACAATGAAGGGAAATTTTACACTTACCGGGGGTGATCAGGTAAAACTGTTTATAAAAAAAGGTATTCCTCCATACCTTTACCTGAAAACAGGAGAAATGGATGTTTACATAAATTATAATGATCCCGACAGTACCCGAAAACTATTCCGGAGAATTCATACTCTGAGATCAGGAAAAAACAACTTTAGATGAACAGGATTTCTGATAATATTGAGTTGTACAGTAAAGAAATAATTTCGAAAAAATCGCAACTGAACAGGCTGGTTTAAATACAAAGTTCCATTCAGCCTTTTTAGGAAGGCATAATTATTAGCATCAGGACTTCCAGAAACAGATATATGAGACAGCCAAAAATTGATTATCTTAATGTCCTTAATAATTATATTGATTCTCTTTCCGAACTGAAAAGACTTATCTACTCATAAAATACAGAAATTGAGCCCAATAAAACCCAGCGACAGCATCCCTCGATTTTTAGCTTGATCGGCACCGAGTAAAAGGACCCTT
>CAZPMM010000308.1:0-3567 GCA_964587405.1 uncultured Rikenellaceae bacterium | reverse complement strand
GAAGCCCATCATATTGCATATGAATCGATGGTAAAATACGGCTACAGGCCTGATAACCTGAAAATGTTGACAAAAACTGAAATTATCAACGGGAATTATAAAAGTGCAAAAAGATATCTTGGTGTCATGAAGAAAACTCTGCATTACAGAAAATGGGCAGACAGATATATAGCAATGCTTGATGACCCTTCATTGATCCTTTCAGATTCTGAACTTGGGGGAAAGATCAGACTCTTACCACGTATTGATTTTTTTATTAGTCAGGATGATATGGCAAATATAGATTTTATGCTTCTGGCCAATCCGCGCAATAAGATAGCTTTTGAATATAAGATGGCTTGGTTTTTGCTTGAAAAAGATTACAAAGCAGTTGTATATCAGGTAAAGAGAATGAGAGATATGAATTATTACAAATTACCGGAACATATTGCTGAAGCAATATTATTGTTCATTCATCATAAGCACGAATTGCCTTATTTAGGCGATTTTACCGTAAACATTGAAACTGCAAACCGTTTTGGCCTTTTTTTAAACATTTTAGATAATACATCAGATCAAAAAGTGCCGGAAATAATTAAAAACACTCCACTACAAAACACATTTTGGTTTTATTATGAATTTAAATAATTTGTATTTTTTAATATTTATCATCAATAACTATGTATAAACTTAAGGATCAATATCTTTCAGCCCTGGTTTTAATTAGCTTTATGTTTTTTGGTAATACAAATTCCCAAGTCAATAATTCTTCAGGGAAAAAACCTGCAATAAAACCGGACTCCGAAACAGTGAGGTATGGTGCACTGGCTATTGACAGGGGTAATGGATTTTATTTTGGCTGGGCATCTGACTGTTCAAGTCTGGCAGAAGCAGAGAAAAAATCGATAGAAGCATGTAATAAAAGGGGGGGTAATTGTTCTGTTGTATTGTCCTATTCGGGTACCGGTTGTGCTTCATATCGCTTTATAACAGGAAATGTCGGTATGGGTTATGGTTGGGGCCTTGCCACTACAAAGGATGAAGCTGATAAAAAAGCCAAAAAGGAATGTGCTGAAAGAAGCTATGGATTGCCGGCACCAAATGTTGTCTGGAGTTGTAATAGTACCGGTTCGGGTGAATTAAAGTTGATTTATGATGCTCATGATGAAATAAATAGTATCAGACCAGGAACATTTACCGATTATTGAGCATTTTACTTTATTTAAATCACAACAACTACCACAACTAAGTAACACAAAGGATGAATAAAGTATATAAATAATATATGTGAGTATTATATTGCAGTTTATTTAGTAAGGGATTGATATGAAAATCATTTATCAACATAAAAAATTTGTAACATATCCATTACTTATTGTATTTCTGACTGTGATATTATTTTTCTCTTTGTGCACTTCGCATAGTGATCAAGATGTTACAGATCTAAAACGAGAACCTGTGATAGAGCCGGATTATTCAGGGGTCACGATTCCTTACAATATTGCTCCGATGAATTTTATTATTCATGAAAAGGGAAATCATTTTAATATAAGAATAAAATCATCTGATGGCAGAGACCTTGTATTAAAATCAAAAGACGGGATAGTGAACATTCCTCTCAGGCACTGGAGAAAGATTCTCTTTATGAACAGAGGAGGGGTACTGGATATTTTTATTACCTCAGAAGAAAAGAGGGGAAATCTTTTAAAATATGATCCGGTTTTTATTAAAATAAGTGATGAATCTATTGATCCATATCTGTGTTACCGGTTGCTTTATCCTGGATACGAATTCTGGCGCGAGTTAAAAATAGAACAGAGATCTACAGAAAGTTTCAGAAAATTGTCAGTAGCTGAGAACCAATTACTAAATTATAATTGTATAAATTGTCACTCATTTTCCGGGAACGATCCTGATAAACTATTGTTTCATGTACGGGGTTCTGTTGGAGGAACCTATTTTTTCGATGGGCAGGAAGTTACCAGAAAAATTTTACAGGCAGGTAATATGCCTGCAAATACAGTTTATCCTTCCTGGCATCCTTCTGGAAATTATGTCGCGTTTTCTTCAAATAAAACAGTCCAGTCCTTTCATATGCATCCCGACAAAAATATAGATGTATATGATCTTTTTTCTTATCTTGTTGTTTATAATACAATAAGTAATGAAATATCCTTTTGCGGGGATAGAGATACTGCTTATATGGAAACATTCCCCTGCTGGGCCCCTGATGGCAGTTATCTCTATTATTGCCGGACAAAACAGGTGAAAGAAACATTTGACCTTAAACAGGTCAGATATGATCTTGTAAGAAAGTCCTTTGATGAGAAATCCGAAGTATTAGGTCCTGCTGAAATGATATATAATGCCAACGATATTAATAAGAGTGTCTCCTTTCCGGCAATATCACCGGATGGCAAGTACCTTATCTTTACACAACAGAATTACGGGACTTTTCCGATATGGAATAAAGAAGCGGACCTCTATCTGATGGATATTACAAATCGTAAAACTGAGAAGATGAGTTTGAACAGTGATGAAACGGAAAGCTATCATTCCTGGTCATCAAATGGCAGATGGATAGTATTCAGCAGTAAAAGGGGAGATGGCCTGACTGCCAGACCCTATATTTCTTTTTTTTACTCTCCGGACAGTATCGGAAAGCCTTTTGTCTTACCACAGAAAGATCCGACAATTTATAAAACCATGGAGAAAACTTATAACAGACCTGAATTTGTAAGAGGCAAAATAAAGGCAGGCCCACGTGACTTTGGCAGAGCTTCTGGAAAAAAACCTGTAAAAGCAGTATGGGTTGGCAGCAATAAATGACCTGAATCCTGTACTTTTAAAAGCATCTCTGACCAGCTGTGAATTAAAAAAGAAATGGACTTTTTAAAAACCAAACTTTATAAGATTATCAACATAACAGAAAAGACAGAAAAATCTATAATTCTGCTGTCGGCCTTATTAATGGCTGTCATTTCTCTTATCTATTTCTATTGTTTTGGACAAGGAATTTTTTTTTACCAGGAAAACAGAACTCTCTTTATATTTTCAGGCGAATATCTCCAAAAGTTTCTTATAAAACCGGGTGGATTACTTGAATATGCAGGAAATTTCATTGCACAGTTTTATTATTATCCCTTTTTCGGTTCTCTAATAAACAGCATATTCCTGCTCCTTTTTTTTATTTCTATTTTAAAAATAAACCGTGAATTAATGTCAGGATCATTTTCATTGTTAATCATTCTGACACCGGTGATCTTTCTCTTTTTTCTGCAAACACGTTATACCCATGCATTTTATAATAGTCTTGGGTATTTATCGGTTCTTCTCTTTTTCTTATTTTTTCTGAAGATCAGAGGAATGGTGAACAATTACATTATCATTTCATTTTTCCCTTTAATATACTATTTAACAGGATCCTTTGCCCTGATCTCATTGATTGTTATAATTATTTATTGCATCATCTTTGAAAAAGATATCCACCGATATATGCTTCCGTTATTCATCGGTTTGATAGCAGTGCTCTCATTTTTTGTTTTTAAAGAAATATTATTTTACCAGACCGGTAAGCAGTTAGTATTA
>CAZPMM010000307.1:0-3581 GCA_964587405.1 uncultured Rikenellaceae bacterium | reverse complement strand
ATCTTTTATTTCATACTTCAGTTCGTATGGTCCCAGGATTAATTTAAAAAGTTTCTTTTTTGTATCATACTGCCCCCCTCTTCCATACCAGTCATACCATTCTGCAACATAAACAGATCCGTGTATTTTCTTACTTACCCTGCACGGTATGCCAGATAAAGGTCTGTGACCATTATCAGAATGAACAACATAATATTTGTTGAATAAAACATGTATGATCTTAAGAAAAAGGCTGAGCAATCCGAATCCCATCTTTGTTACACGCGAAGGTATGATCTCAGGGTAAATAATTATATTAACTCCTGCTTTTATCTCCCTTTTTGTTATTATTGAAATCCTGGGATTTGTAGTAAGAATAGTAACCTTGTTGCCAAGTTTTGAAAGTCCGCAGGCCAGGGGAAAGATCCTTCCCCAACCTGCCTTTTTATAAACACTTGCGTGAGATATAAGTATTTTCAAAGATATTGTTTAAAAGTATTAGTTTATTCAGGACCAACCTTCTGATGGCTTTTATTATTGGTGGTTCTGTTTAGTCTAGCTTGTGATTTTTGCATACTTACTCGCCCGGATTGTCCCATCAGAGCGTAATAATATAATCCGGGAATGACTACAATCAGGATAAGCCATGGTTCACGACCGCCAACTGCTTTAGCCATTCCAAGCAAGATTATTGATAGTAATGACAAATAATAATAATACCTGTATTCCCTGTCAAATTTTGAGCTCACATTTCTGAAAATTCTGTACAGAACAAAAACAAAAAAAAGGAAGCCGGGTATACCCCAGATTGCAAGTCTGTTCATCCAGTAAAGATGAGCTCCCGCACCTATATTCAGATTACTTTTATAAGAAGAATGACCCAAAAACGGACTGGAGGATAAGGCATCAAAAAGCAAAGGATAACGTTCTGCACGTCTGCCAATGTCGGTTTCACTGTCAATCCCAGGATTTTCAATAAATTCCACTATTCCTGTCAGTTTATTATAAATAACAGACTCGGGGTTGAAATTTGAACTCAGACCGGAAATTAAATCCGAATAGACCCTGGTAGGTATAATTATAATCACAAGAAACGAAATTGCGACAGTTATAAAGGTAATCAGCCTGTTTTTTGATGAAATCAATGAGAGGATTGTAATTATAATTGTAATAATAATATTGGCAAAAACCTGTGACCTTAATTCCGATAAAACCAATAGAATAAGGATCATTATCAGTATATTCCGGGGAAATAATAAATTTTGTCTGCTTTTAATGTAATATACAATTATGGGAATGAGACAAATAACCGCCTGAATATAACTGTAATCCATAGAACCTGTTATGTTGAACAGTCTCATCTGAAATGGAGTGAAATCTGCGTTATTTGCAGAATCTCTCACAATATCAGGATCCACAAACAATGCAATATTTGTTGTAATGATCGTAATTAAAATAAAAATAAAGCCCCACTTACCTAATCTGGCTAATCCTGTAAAATCTCCCTTCCTGTTATAATAAACCCATATAGCAGTAAAAACGAATAGATAAAAACCTTCGTACAAAATACGGATCCTATTAAAATCAGACATATATTTCCACAATGTATACTGAAGAAGACCGACTACAAAGAAAAGATAAAGTAACAGGAGAGCCATAGGTTCCTTAAAAAAGGACTTTGGACGCAAAATAAAAATAATCAAGATGACTGCAGGGCCATATAAAAGTGCAAAGCTTCCCAGAACCTTTGGTAGATTTCTGAATATAATATATAAAGTAGTCGATGCAACTGCAAGCAGGATAGTTATATCCGGTATGTTAATCTTACTTTTCAAAATAAAAATGTTCAGATCCTTGTTTCGCAATAATCAGGAATATTATAAAAAACAAAACATTGCCCTTATAAGGTGCTGTAAATTTTTTCTATTTGTTTTATATTAAGGGGAGTAAATTTTTTAATCGCAATTACATAACCAGCTTCTCCTAATTCCCTGGCTTTTCCCCAGTCTGCAGTAATCCGATTTATGGCAGATGCTAATTCTTCAGGATTATTCCGGGGTATTATTAAGCCATTCTCATCATTTTCTATAATTTCATCCATTCCCTCAACATCTGAACCTATGACAGGTTTCCGATGTAAGTGAGCCTCAATCACCGGTCGTGAAAAATGTGGAAGGGCAAAAGGTGAAACAAGGCAGCACATCATATCCATGTATTTATCTGTATCATTTATCAGGCCTATCAATTCTGCCCGGGAATATTCCAAGATTTTTTTTATCGCTTTTGCCCTCTTTCTGTCATTGCTGATATAATACTTTAAATATTTAACCGGATGATGAGGCTTATCTTTAAAAACATATTTACCTCCAAAATATACTTTTACGTTATAGTCAAGGTAATCAAGTGCATCAACCATTGTATAAAACCCTTTACTTGTGGAAGATCCTCCCAGGTATAACACAATTCCGGAAGAGTATGAACCATCCGCTGGCTTTGATAAAGGAATTTCGGAATAGTTATAAACAATCTCCGTTTTGAATTGCAACCCTAAACGTTTTGAATTATCCTGACTTATAGCTATTATTTTATCAGTATTTCTTTTGATCACTGATTTAAAAAAAGGATTTAAAAAATCCAGCCTGCCTTTTCTGAAAGGTTCCCGTAAATGCATTATCACCTTCCCCCTTTTACGGGCTGGTGATAGCCAGTCTGTAAGAACAGATGTATTAAAATGGATAATATTGAAATCATGAAGCGCCAGTTCTCTTGCTGAGAAATAATAACGAGATAATAGCCAGAGAATACTTAGTTTCAAGAATTTAATGATGTTGTACCAATGTAAATAACCTGCTTCACTGTGAGGGAAAAACTGATAATATTTCCTGTAAAAAGGAGAAGCGGCAATCTGATATTTTATTCCTTTTTCCAAAAGCCGTTCTTCAATTTCTGATTTTTTCAGAAGCAATACTTTTGTCTCGTACTCTGATTTATCGAGATATTCTATCAGTTTAATAAGACTATTTGCTGAACCTCCCCAGCCGGATGTGTGATGAATGAACAGAATTTTTTTCAAAACGGTTTATTTTAATGATGATCCCGGAAGATTCGAAAGGATAACACTCACATGTTCCGACCAACTGTTTTTCTCTAACCAGACTTTATTATCGAAAAAACTCTGTCCGGATGATAAGATACTATCAATAGCATTAACGGCATCATTAACATTCCCACATTCATATTTTTTTGCAAAGCAATCTTCTGCCTGTTCGGCAAAAACCCCAATATCAGGATAAACAAATGGTTTCCCCAAAGTAGCTGCCATTGGAATATTTCCCGTCGTTAAACCTTCATTATGAGGAAGGAAAATAACATCGGAAGCAGTGAATAAAAGATAAGTTTCATATTGAGAAAATCTTTTATGGATCATGATCCTATCTTTACGAAACTTGTTAAGAAAATTATTATTTAACAGGTAATAAAGCTTGTTCAGGCGGTTAATCCTGAAAATTGGTTTAACACCTGCCATTAACAAAACACTGTTTAGATATTTCTTTTTTATTCTGATATATACTTCACTGGCAAATCCGCTGTTTTTAAATTGT
>CAZPMM010000306.1:0-3588 GCA_964587405.1 uncultured Rikenellaceae bacterium | reverse complement strand
AATAGGGATGGGCGACAGGTTCGGCCATCAGGGCAGTGCACAGCTTGCTGCCATTATAGAAGCCGGTAAAAAAGGTATCGATATAACACCTGTCTGGAATAAATCCAACAGAGAACATATGATAATCGGTACCCAACCTGGTGATGTAAGAAAAGAAGCTGATGAAGTAACGCGGAAAGCAGGATTCAATAAACCATATTTCGTTGATGCCGACCATATTAATCTCGATAATGTAGACAGGTTTATTGAAAGTTCCGATTTTTTCACAATTGATGTTGCTTCATATATTGGTAAAAAGACAGATGTAGATTCTATTAGGAAATTTGTTTCGGGTTGCTCAAAATATACAGGAGAACTAAAAATTGAAGGTATAAAACCTTTTCCGGTAGTATCAGAAGCACAGATCATATCTTATGCAGAAAAATACCTTTTTGCTGCTCAAAAAGCAGGTGAAATATACAGGAAAATAGAAAATGCAAAAGGAAAAGACAATTTTATAGCTGAAGTATCTATGGATGAGGTTCCCTCACCTCAGACACCTGTTGAACTGTTCTTCATATTAAAAATGCTTGGAGAAGAAAAGATCCCTGCACAGACCATAGCTCCGAAATTTTCAGGACGCTTCAACAAAGGAGTTGATTATGTGGGTGATCCATTGCAATTTGCTGCAGAATTTGAGGCTGATCTGATGGTTATTGATATGGCGGTAAAAGAATTCGGACTTCCTGCCAATCTCAAAATGAGCGTACATTCAGGTTCTGACAAATTCGCAATATATCCCCATATCGGTTCGATTATTAAAAAGCATAATAAAGGTTTACATCTTAAAACTGCAGGTACCACATGGCTCGAAGAAGTCATCGGTCTTGCCGAATCGGGCGGTGAAGCACTGACTTTTGTTAAAGAAATATATGCAAAAGCTATTGAAATAACAGAGGAGCTATGTGCACCTTATGCCGATGTCATTGATATTGATGTAAAAGCACTTCCGTCAAAAGATGAAGTGGCAGGCTGGAATGGCAACAGATTTGCAGATGCACTGAGACATGTTCCCGGTAATCCTGATTATAATCCAAATATGAGACAACTGATCCATGTCGGGTATAAGCTTGCTGCAATAAGAATGGAAGAGTATTTCAGGCTGCTTGATGCAAATGAAAACACAGTTTCAAAATGTGTATTTGATAACATGTATAACAGACATATCTGCAGATTGTTCAATATATCATAACTGCGAATGGCGAATTGAAAAACTAAAGGATTTTATTCCATAAGAAGTAATTAATATCGTTTTAATAATACCAGTCTCTCACGGGATCAGAATCGTGGAATAACAGGAGATATTCCAAGTTCTTTTGAAACTTTCATTGAACTAACAATGTCATTCACAAGGGGAAAGTCAACACCAGATTCAAACAACAGCTTTATCTCATCAGGAGAATCTGTTCCGAAGAAATTTACTTTCACTCCATTCTCTTTAAGTCTCTTTGTATATTCTGGCAGAAGAGGTGTCAGAGGTTGCCTGAGTTGAATAAAGTCAGCTTCAGAATCAACAGTTTCTTTCACATAAACGGCGTTATCATCCTGCCTGTCCATATTACATATCATAATTCCGGGGACAGCTTCCCTAGCGATGACAGCGGCTTTGCGGCTGCAGGCAAGGAAGGCCTGGTGAAGCCTTTTTACCGATGCCAATTTTTCTGCAACCATAACAGGGAGTCTCCCCTCCCCTTTCAGGTGGATATTGAGCCAGATATTAACAGGCATAATGGCCAGCACCTCATTCAGCGTAGGTACTCTGGTTCCGGCAAATTCAGGTGATTTCCAGCTTCCTGCATCAAGACCCTTTATCTGATCAAGAGTAAGATCGGCTACTTTTCCAGTTCCGTTAGTAGTGCGGTCAACTGTTGCATCATGCATCACCACCATATGATTGTCTTTTGTAAGCAACACATCAAATTCAATCATATGGGCACCGGCTCTGATCGCTTCCCGGAATGCTGGAAGTGTATTTTCGGGATGAGTTGCCATTGCCCCACGATGTGCACATAAACCCTTTTCTGGCAAAATTGCCTGATATCCACTAAAATCATGATTTGAGATGAGAAACAACAATATTAAAGTTCTCATTCCTGAAATAAAACAAATACCCTGACTCATTGCTTATGAATTATATAATCTGACTATTTTTTCCTGAACAGACATCTGATATTTAATAATTTGAAACATTATTTGGTCGCGGAGGAATATTATTATTCTTCAACCTTTCGGTAAATGCTTTTTCGGTCTCACCTGGACTTGGCCAGACATCGCTGGGAGTATGTGATTTAGTCATTATTTCTGCCATTTTTGTTACAATGCCAGGGTATTCAGAACTGAGATCTTTTGATTGCTGAGGATCGTTTATCAGGTCAAAAAGCTTGATCTCTTTAGTGTTTTCCTTCAGTGCATACCATTTACCGCTTCTGACAGCCTGATCCTGTTTATATTCCCAATAAAGATAATCGTGAATGTTTTGTTTTTTACATCCAAGAAGAGTTGGGAGCAGGGATAATCCGTCAATGTTTTCAGGAGTTTTAATACTTGCCAGTTCAGCAGCGGTAGGCATAAAATCCCAGAATGCCCAGATATGATCGCTCACCTGTCCGGGCTTAATCCTACCGAGCCAGCGTACCATTGCCGGAACACGGAATGCACCGTCATACGAATCACCCTTGCCTCCTCTTGTCGGACATACATTATCAAAAAATTCCTGTATAGTTTTACCCCCGGTCAATTTTACGTAACGTTCGTCATAACCGGAAGGATTTCCGTTATCCGAAGCAAAAAATATAATTGTATTTTCATCCAGTTCCAGATCTTTGAGGAGAACCAGAAGTTTCCCGACCTCAGTATCCATTCTTGTTATCATGGCAGCCCATTCTTTAAACTGTATATCCCAGGTTTCATCCTTATAAATTCCCAGATCCGGAACAATAAGTGGACCATGCGGCGTTGTATAAGCAAGATAAAGGAAGAATGGATTGTCTTTATTTTCCCTGATGAATTGAAGTGATTTTTCACAATAGACATCAAATGAATATTTACCTTTTGCCGGATCTGTCATTCCTACAGGCAGACATTTGCCATCTTCATCATAAGTACTTGGCAGGGAATAATTTTCTCGCTTAAAATGTTCAGCATTTTCGGGGAAATACACTCTTTCCTTATTATGGTAAAGAAATTCGGGGTAATATGTATGAGCATGCTGCTGATTGAGATAACCAAAGAATTCATCAAAACCCATATTATTAGGCACACCCGGCTGGTCATGATTTGCCAGTCCCCATTTACCGAACAGACCTGTTTTATAACCTGCCTCTTTAAGAAGCATAGCTACTGTAAAGTCGCCCTCCTGAAGTGATTCCCGATAGCCTTTGTAAGAATTATCCCGAACCCTGGCATGACCAGGATGCAAGCCTGTCATGAGACATGAACGTGAAGGAGCGCTGACAGCATTACCGCAATAAGCCTGTGTAAATCTGATACCTTCATTCGCAATCCTGTCGATATTTGGAGTTTTTATTTTCTGTTGTCCGAAACATCCGA
>CAZPMM010000305.1:0-3597 GCA_964587405.1 uncultured Rikenellaceae bacterium | reverse complement strand
TGATAAATGAAGCTGGAGGCACTCTTATCGGACCGAATTGCATTGGTGTTATAAGCAGGTTTTATAATGGCATCTTTACAACACCTGTTCCGCGGTTGAGTAACAATGGTTGCGATTTCGTATCGGGATCCGGAGCAACAGCGGTTTTTATTTTTGAATCAGCCATACCAAAAGGAATTAATTTTTCAAGTTTCTATTCAGTTGGTAACAGTGCCCAGACCGGTGTTGAAGAGATACTGGAATACTGGGATAAGACTTTTGATCTGGCAGAGAGTTCCCGCATAAAACTTATTTATGTAGAAGTTATCCGTGATCCTGACAAGCTGCTTCATCATGCTTCATCACTTATCAGAAAAGGATGCAGGATTGCTGCCATAAAAGCAGGGACAAGTGAAGCAGGTATCAGAGCTGCTTCTTCTCATACCGGTGCAATTGCCACATCCGATTCAGCAGTGGAAGCTTTGTTCAGAAAGGCAGGTATTGTAAGATGTACCGGAAGAGAAGAACTTACAACTGTTGCTTCCGTTTTCTGCCATAAACATTTGAAAGGAAGGAATATTGTCATTATCACTCATGCAGGCGGACCGGCTGTAATGCTGACAGACGCCCTTTCTGCAGGAGGAATGACAATACCTCAGATTACCGGAGAGCATCATGATAATCTTATTTCTATGATGCATCCGGGTGCTTCAGCCAGTAATCCTATCGATATGATAGCAACGGCTACCAGTGAGCAACTGGATAAAATAATTGATTATGCAGATAAGAAAATGCCTGAAATAGATGGAATAATAGTAATATTTGGAAATAACGGACTAAACGATATGTCGGTTATTTATGATTTGCTTCACAGGAAGATTGAAGAATGCAATAAACCACTTTTCCCTATACTTCCATCTGTTTCCAGTTCACAAAATGAGCTTGAATACTTTCTTAGGAAAGGGCATGTCAATTTCCCCGATGAGGTAGTACTGGGCAGAGCTTTAACCAGGATATCTAATACTCCTTTCCCGGCTGAAGAAAAGATCTGTCTGAAGGATGTGGATGTTCCGGCTATAAGAAGCATAATTGATAATACATCTTCGGGTTATCTTGATCCGCTTGCTATCCAGCAGCTATTGCGGGCTGCCAGTATCCCTTATGTGAAAGAAGCAGTAGTAAGAACAAAGCAAGAACTGAAAGCAATAGCCGATAAAGAGGGATTCCCTTTTGTACTCAAGGTGGTGGGTCCTGTCCATAAATCAGATGTGGGAGGAGTGACCCTTAATATCAGATCAATGGCACACCTTGAGGCAGAATTCAATAGAATGATGAAAATTAAGGATGTTACTGCAGTTTTGGTACAGAGAATGATTACAGGTACTGAACTTTTCATAGGTGCAAAATATGAATACAAATTCGGACATGTGATTCTTTGTGGACTTGGTGGAATCTTTGTTGAGACACTTGGTGACGTTTCTTCCGGTCTCGCCCCTCTTACTCATGATGAAGCAAAATCAATGATCAGGAGCCTGAAGGCTTACAGTATAATTCGCGGTACAAGAGGAAACCCGGGTGTGAACGAACAGGAATTTGCAGAAATAATTGTAAGAATATCAGGTCTTCTGAGATTTGCCACCGAGATAAAGGAAATGGATCTTAATCCTCTCATTGGCAGCCCGGAAGCAATTACAGTTGTGGATTCAAGGATCAGGATAGAAAAATAATCCTTCTCTTATGTTTTCTGTTTTGATGCAGACAGAAAAAATATAATTATTAAATTCGGACTTTTTTTAACCACTATTTCAATCAATGTTATGATAATACAACAGTTGTCAGTTTTCCTTGAGAATAAATCAGGCCGATTAACAGAAGTTCTTGAAACTCTGGGTAAAGAAAATATCAGGATCACGGCGCTGTCAGTTGCAGATACAACGGAATTTGGTATTCTCCGGCTTATTGTATCTGATCCTGAAAAAGCAAGAGCAATTCTGAAAGGACAGAGGTTCACGGTAAATATGACAGGAGTTATTTCAGTTTCCGCACCTGATACGGCAAAAGATTATGCAAAAGTTCTTAAAATACTTTCAGATAAGGATATAAGTGTAGAATACACTTATGCATTCACAACAGGTAACAGGTCGGTAATAATACTGCGTTGCAGCAATAATGAAAAGGCCATAAAAGCACTTAAGGATAATGAAATGGATCTGCTGATAGCAAGTGATCTATATAAAATCTAACATAATAATAAAAACAGAAAGGTAATATTTAGAGAAATGGATATCTGGAACAGGCACTTTGAATGTATGAGCAGAGATGAACTCCGTTATATTCAGACTGAGAGATTGAGGGAGACAGTGGAAAGAATTTATTTTAATGTTCCTTATTATCGTAACAGAATGCAGGAGTTAGGGCTGGGCCCTGAAGCTGTAAGAACACTTGAAGATCTGAAAAAATTGCCTTTCACCACAAAAAATGATCTCAGGCATAATTATCCTTTTGGATTGTTTGCAGTACCTATGAGTGAGATTGTCCGTCTTCATGCATCATCGGGAACAACAGGTAAGCCTACTGTTGTCGGTTACACCCGGAATGATATTGCAACATGGTCCGAGGCAATGGCCCGTACACTCACATCTGCAGGAGCCAATCGTTATGATTTCATTCAGATTGCTTATGGATACGGTCTTTTCACCGGAGGATTGGGACTTCATTACGGAGGTGAAAAGATCGGTGCTTCAGTTATTCCTGTTTCGGGAGGTAATACTTCAAGACAATTACAGCTTATGCGTGATTTCGGTACTACGGTACTTGCATGCACTCCTTCCTATGCACTTTACCTCGCGGAAGCCTTACAGGAAGGCGATATAAAGCAAACCGATATTAAACTCAAAGCAGGTGTTTTCGGGGCAGAACCCTGGACAGAGAACATGCGCAGAGAAATTGAAGATAAGCTGAATATCAAAGCTATAGATATTTACGGGTTAAGTGAGGTGATAGGACCGGGTGTCGCCAGTGAATGCATGGTACAAAACGGACTTCATATCAACGAAGACCATTTCTACCCCGAAATAATTGATCCGGTAACCATGGAAGTACTTCCTGAAGGATCAACGGGTGAACTTGTATTTACTACCATCACCAAAGAAGGATTACCTCTTATACGTTACCGTACCCGTGACCTCACAAGGTTAAAATATGAAAAATGCGATTGCGGAAGAACATTGGTCAGGATGGAAAAATGCCTGGGCCGTAGCGATGATATGCTTATAATAAGAGGGATTAACCTGTTCCCTTCCCAGATAGAAACAGTTCTTCTTGAAATGAAGGAAATCAAACCTCATTACCGAATAATTGTCGACAGGATCAATAACCTTGACACCCTCGAGCTGCAGGTTGAAGTCGATGAGGAATTCTTTCAGGATAAAATAAGCCAGCTTCAGATCATTAGGGGAAATTTGCGGGATAATCTTGAAAATGCACTTGGTCTTTCGATCAAAGTAACTCTGGTGGAACCGAAAACCATAGAAAGGAGCGAGGGTAAATCCAAAAGAGTAATAGATAAACGCAAATTCTGATTCATTTTTAATAATTTATGTTTACTTTACCAATTTC
>CAZPMM010000304.1:0-3602 GCA_964587405.1 uncultured Rikenellaceae bacterium | reverse complement strand
AGCTCAGTACATGGCAGGTCACAAGCGGATCAGCTCGACAGAGCGATACCAGGTTGGGTATCTTGAAGATCTTCAGGAGTCGATAAATAAGTGTCACCCGCTGGGTTAAATGTGGACGAAAATTGCGACCACATAAGAAATGAATCTTATTTTTGTTTAACCAAAAGAATTATAAATGAGCCCTAAAGGAAAAGAAATCGTAATTGCAGAAGAGACCATCATAAGTAAGATCTACAGTGTCCGTGGTAAACATGTTTTATTAGCACAGGATCTTGCTGAATTATATGAGGTTGAAACCAAAGTACTTAACCAGCAGGTCAAAAGAAATATCAGAAGGTTCCCTGAAAGATATATGTTCCAACTAACTAAGGATGAATACGATCGTTTAAGGTCACAAAATGTGACCTTAAAGAGAGGGCAGCACGTAAAATATTTACCTTATGCGTTTACAGAACATGGAATCCTGATGTTATCGAGCGTATTAAACAGTGAAAGAGCCGATAAGGTAAACATGATTATTATTGATACTATTGTTAAGCTTCGGGATCTCATGTTTTTGCATAAAGATGTTGTTCAACAGTTGGAACAGGTGCAAAACAAGCTTACCGAACATGACAACCAGATAATGGTGATCTTTGAGTATCTCAAACAATTAGAAGTTACCAAGCATCAGGAACTGGAGCAAAAGAACCGTAAAAGAATAGGCTTCAAGTCAGGAAGCCAGGAAGATTAACCCACGCAGCTCCCAAAAATCTTCCAATAGCCACGGTTTCGCCCGGGGTAATTGACATTAGCAGCGCTCTGATTATATTGGTGCGATGGCAACCCGGAAAAGGTGCGAACCGTTACTGTTTTTTGGAGCGGGAAAACAGAAAGATGAATGATCCTGTCGGTGTTTTACAACCGGCTTCCTATAGGTAATCCCCGGCGGAAGAGAAAGTAAAGGCATTGGCCAATTGTTAATTGCTCATTGATAATTGATAATTGCAAAAAAGTCTTGCGCCCTGCGGGCGCTGTCTTTACGCTGCGCTGTCTTTATGCTTCGCTGTCTTTACGCTGCGCTGTCTTGTTCCCTTCGGGAACTGTCTTGAGGTCTTAACGCTGTGCTGTCTTGCTCCCTTCGGTCGCGGTTTTTTTTAAACGCTTAACCCTGAACACTAAACGCTAAACGCTAAACGCTTAACCCTGAACACTAAACGCAAACTGAAGCGAATGGGCGCGGGGGAGATGGGGTGGTGGGGGGAATTTGAACCCGGAGCCTAAACCTCGGCAAAGCCGGGCAACTGGATATGCGGAGGGAAGAGAAATAGCAGGAGTGTTTCAGTTCATCTGTTTTCAGGCATCAAAGCCAGAACAACCAGGTATCCGTCGCAGAGGAATCCTTCATATCCCCAGCATTCACCCGACCAGCTTTTCCAGTCTTTGGTCATGCCTCCCCGGGTGCATGATCCCTGGAATGAACCTGCATTTATCCCTTCAAGAATCCCGTCAGAAATTATATTATATTGTTCTTCCAGTCCGGTTTTCTGAAGAGCCTTTAAGGTAAAAAATGACCAGTTCAATGATGCTCCGCCATTTTCATACCTTTGAAAAGCATCACTTCCATCCTCAAGTTGTCCGCCTCCCCAGCGCGGATCAGGGTGAGTATAATCCTCCTTTCTTATTGAGATCAGATTTCCCGGAACACCAAGCGTAAAATCAGTGAATCCGACTTCCTGCATCTTCTTCCAGAGGGACATCATGACATCTTTAGCCTTGTCTTCAGGGACCAGATCGTAATATACGGCCATACTGTTTACCATCAGGAAATAGTAATCGTGCAGCTTACCGTCCCTGCTTTTCCAGCCTGCCAGTACTCCTGTTTCCGGATTATAAAATGTCTGGAAGAAAACACCTTTCATCTTTGCGGCAAGACTTCTGTACCGATCTGCCTGATTCTTTTCACCCAGCATTTCGGAAATATGCGCTATCAGATTCAATGCTTCGTAGGTTAGGGCATTGCTGAATGCATCCTCATGACCAAAACCGATAGTATCCCACCAGTTGGCCGGTCTTAAATAACCATCCCAGGAGCCTGAATCTCCGCTCAGTTCATATTCCGCCAATCCGTTGCCGTTGTAATCTCTTTTCATCTGCAGATCCATCCATTCCTTTATCCCGGGATAGTACTTCTGAGCCCACTTTATATCTTTTGTGGCTTTAATATAATTGCAGGCTGAGATAACCAGGGAAGGGTAAGAATCGAGTGAGGCATAAGGAGAATGCCATCCTGCAACATCTGTTCCTCCATTATCATCTCCATAACCCACCATTCCGTAACTTTTCATGCCGTTAAGATATTTTTCAACAGACATCCTGACCAGATCGTAAGCTGTAAGAGACTCTGTTAGTCGTGGCGTTTCAGCTGCAAGCATCGACGACATGAATAAGGTAAAAGCCACGGGATCGCTGCACGAGTTGTTAGCCAGTGTTTGAAATACCGGATTAACCTGGTAAAGGGAAATAAAATTCCGCCTGAATCCGGCATACTTGTCCTGCTCAACACCATCAAACTGAGGATAGATTGAGGTGATCTTAAATCTGTAACTGACAGCTCTTTGTTTATCTGATGCTTCAGGTAATTTAACAGAGATATATCCTTTTCCCTGATGTCGCCTGGCATTATAATCAACAATTACACCGGGCTGGTCAGCCTGAAGCTCTAATGTTCCCATATCAGGTAAATGTAGCAGAGCCGGCAGCTGTGTTTTACCCCTTTCTGCCATCAATCCCAGCAGTGTTGCATGGTTTTTATTCTTATCGAACCGGAAAATAATATCGGTCTTGACCGAATCATTTGTATACCGGGAGGTAAATGTGAATTGCCGTTCTGAAAATTTCATAAGCCACCGGGATTTACCAGTGTCGCCTTTCCTGACAATTTTCACTTTTGAGTCAGAGATTTTTCTTAATTCAAATTCTTCGGAAACCGAAGGAGTGTTCCACTGTATGGGATTGTTTCCCAGGTTATTCTGACCCAGGGCGTCAACAGAGAAGTGTTTTACGAAAGGCAGGGAATCAACCAGTTTGATTTTGTAGAACCCCGATCCATATTCAAAGCTTGTCACAGGCCTGGAACATGAACAGCACGACAGTACTGCAATAATTGCCGGAAGTAAAACAGAAAATTTCAGATTCATTTTTTCCTTTTTGTTTGTCAAGTTAATAAAAAGGTTTATTCGTATGGAATCATTTTGTGGAGGATATAAATAATTATAGCAGTGCGGGGGATTACCTTCGGTGATCCTTTTGGGAGGTACCTTGCAACACCTTCATGAACCGTTCCGGTCTTATTCTTTTCCCTCAGCACCTTATGAAAGCAGGCTTTCAACGGCGCTTCGGTAAAATAATAACCCCGCCAATGGCGGGGTTCATGAATGTGTTGCGGAGAGAGGGGGATTACCTTCGGTGATCCTTTTGGGAGGTACCTTACAACACCTTTATGAACCGTTCCGGTCTTATTCTTTTCCCTCAGCACCTTATGAAAGCAAGCTTTCAACGGCGCTTCGGTAAAATAATAACCCCGCCATTGGCGGGGTTCATGAATGTGTTGCGGAGAGAGG
>CAZPMM010000303.1:0-3605 GCA_964587405.1 uncultured Rikenellaceae bacterium | reverse complement strand
CAATCGGTAGATTAAGTAGGGATCTATCAATTCATTAGATACATGCATATAGATGGGATCGTATTCTTCTATAATGCGTTTTTTTCTATTTAAAGAATAGACCTTTATTTTTATTCTATCACCCCGGGAAAAGGCTATCAATTTTTTCCATGGTTTTTCCGGAAATCTTATTATTCCTGTTCTTGATAGAAGTTTTATTGTGATCCTCTCAGATGGATCAGTTGCAACAATCTTAAAACGTTTTTGATCCTCATTAATATAAAAATTCATGGGTGCAATATTGGGAGGGATCGTAACGTCGGAATAATCAGGTTCGATATTAGCTTTACACCCTTTCCTCTTTATATTATCGGTTGTCTGTGTGTTGCAGCAAAATAAAGTAAGAGATACTAAAATAATACAATTATAAAATGAATTATTAATTTTAGAGCTCATTACTAAACAGTTATCTTTTTAGATATTTCACAAAATCAATTCAACAGTATAACTTCTGAATTTCACTGAAAGAATATTAATCTTTAATACAGCGAACAGAATAACCATATCTTTTAAAATAGCTGCGTCTATATAGATTATTACTGTTATAAGTCATTGAGCGGGCCCATGCGTGAGTGGAAGAAGATTCAGTAGAAGACCACCAGTTACCATTTACTCCAATGAATTTAAATCTACTGTCAGAGAACCTGTTGCCACCCGGGAGGGCTGTAAAACCTGTTTCATTTGTAGCTCTGTCTGTTTGATTTAACCAGTGTACTTTTCCAGTTTCACCTGTTTTATTGGCAGCCAGATTTGCCCCTCCCAGATAATCAATTAATTCCGCCCACTCCTTATCGGAAGGTACATGCCAGCCTCCCGGACAAAGTTTGTTTGTATTTACAGAATACCAGTTGTAAAGAGCTCCGTATATATTTTTATATTTTGCTTCATCATTATCATACCAACAGAAAGCAGGAGTCGTCATATCTGCCCACGCAGCAGAATCCGCTGCCATTGGAATAGAATTTCCATCATTATATCGGGTTGTTTTAAGATTTTCTGATATCCAAACCTGATTACCTATTTTTATAGCTCTATATGAATTACCATCTCCATCAATTACTTCATCAGGTAAAATATTCAATCCGCTTATAACTTTAGCTATTTCCTCAGGCCTTGTAATCTGTGTAGTTGAGGGGTCTCTTTTCAGAAATCTGACAGCATCAACAATAACTTGTCCGTAAGAACCTTCCGCAAGAATTTCAATAAAACCGTCATTGCCTTCTTCAAATTTGTACGTTCCAATCTTTCTGGATGGTTGTGGATTAATCCATGACCATCCTTCCGGATCTTTTATTGGCCGTGGGAAAAATCCCTCAGTGATTTTTGGTTCCATCCATATAGTTGTATCTCCTTCAGCGTGTACAATACGAACATTAAACCCGGCAGGTTCATTATTCGCAGGTGGTCCTGATGAAAATGGAGTTCTTTCGTACAACCATACATCATATATTCCTGCCTCAAGATCCGCTGTAAAACGGGCAAATTCACCTTTTGTATTCCTTTGTCCATTGACTAGATAAAAATGATTATAGCCCTCAGCTTCTTTAAGTTCCGGCCAGCCCCAGCCATGAAAACGGTGTCCTATCCAGAAATAAGGAGTGCAATAGAATTCATCATCTTTGTCATCGATTATCACGCCTGATGATTTTGCAGGTGTTTTGGGAATGTTCATTTCAACCCTGAATTTTTGCGGAGAGTTTAATGCACCTGGTGAATGAACAGATACAATTGCTGCATATTTTCCCGGAGGGACTCCCTTTGCATCCACTCCTATATCAAGCATTTGATTATTTCCTTCTCCCTGAGATTTGATCTTCAGCCATCCGAAAACCTGATCTTTCCTGTAGTCGATTCCATAAGTCACGGGAGCCAATTCTCCACTACCCGGGTTGGTGATTATCAGTCTTTTCAAATGTGGGACAGGCCGACTTGGACGGGCAAGGAATTTCATTGTATTGGGAATTATTTTTACAGGCCAGCCATATACATCCATAGCCTGAACAGGACGTTTTCTGAATGAGGGTTCGTCATCAGAGGATAATACTATCAGTGAATTGTTGATAGCAGTTCCTTCAATTGTAATATGCTGAGTAAAGGAAGCTAATTCATTTTCATTTTGAATGGTCAGGGTCACCGGGAATATACCCGGTTTATGAAAAACATGTTCCGCATCTGACCCTGTAGCTGATCCTCCATCTCCAAAAGTCCAGTAATATTCAAGATCTGAACAACGATTCCCATTCAATATTGAAGTACTCCGGAATTTCACTTTCATTCCCGTTTTTGAATGATCGAGGGCTTCCATCATAGCTCTCAATTCACCATCCCTTTTCTTATTATCTTCAAAAAGTTGCCAGAAAATGATCCATGGATCAATATCGTAGAGTATTCCCTGTTCATAGATCTGAAATGCGAAATGTGCATGAGCATGAGTGCCGGTTGCGCGCCTTGCTCCTCTGCCATATACCTCGCCACCTTTTACAGGAGTATTATCGGGAACATATTTTTCAATTATATGCCCGGTATTAATACGCCACTGAGAACCATCAGGCCATGTTTTCGATCCTTCTGCCCTGATTCCTGCCTGGGTATCCAGATCAAAAGGTGCATACATCAATGAATTCTGAGCCATACAAATATCAAGGGCGCCATGAGCCTGCCCTCCGTAATAGGCCCCGAGAAAACAATCATCCCCGTCATAAGTTCTTCCTACATCAATATAATTTGCCTTATAAACAAAATTCTCGTCTCTTTCATCTCCATCTATAAACCATGGGTATATTTTACCCGGACATATTCGATGGTTCATATCCTGAAGCACAAATCTTGCATTTTTCCCCGGTTTCCCGTTGGCATCACGGACTCTGTCCAAAAATCCCTTGTGTTCTTCAAATATATCCGTAACCCCGTCAAACCATATTCTGACACCATCAATTACATATGGTTCATAAAAACTTTCCTGTGAACATACATATCTTTGCATCGTCATGGGCAAGCCATTAATTTTTACTTCACATTTAAATTCATACATCAACCTTGCCCTTGCCATGCTTCCCAAATCATTCCCGGATTCAGTAAATGGAATTTTATCCCTGTTAGTATAGAGGATATTGGCAGATGTAGCCAGAAGTTCTATGGTTAAAACCTTTCCATCCTTTTTTGTATATTTTACAATTTCTCCGTGATTAAGTTCTATCGGAGTAATAGTTTCCTTGAAGTTCCGGATATAAATGTTTTGTTTTGAACTCCTTTGGGGATATACAATCAATCCATTTAAAATTACAATTATCAATAAGAAGATACTTCTTTTCATTATCAGGAGAGATTTAATCTGTTTAATCCAACAATGTCCATAATATAGTATAATTCCTTATGTTCCTTATAGACTGCCTTGAGTATTAGTGGTTTAAACATACTCAACCCTGTCTGTCGTCAGGCAGGCACAAAGGACACATATAGTTTATTAATACTTAAGGTCAAATGAGCAACAAGCTTATTATCGTATGGGCGCAAGGATTTGTTTATCCTTTAGTAATTGAGATTTAAGTTCTTGATATTCCAGTTCC